>CAIYES010000301.1 GCA_903925275.1 uncultured Bacteroidales bacterium | reverse complement strand
GTTTTAATTACTCAAGCAATCGTTTTAATTACTCAAGTAATCGTTTTAATTACTCAAGTAATCGTTTTAATTACTCAAGCAATCGTTTTACTTTGTAAAGAGTTCCGTCAGAATGTTTTGTTTACAGCACCACAAAATATATCCAATCACCCCAGACGTAGTTTGAAGTTTCTTCGCTGTCGGCTGCTGCATAAATGCGTTTACGATTTTTTGAGATAGCCGAACGGGTAGCAGGTTCAAAATTATTTCCTCCCATGTGTGAATTATGTAAGTTTTAATCATTATTGTGTAACATTCCCCTGTGAACAAGCATGTACTTTTGTGGCGTGAAAATTCATTGCATACATCAGCAAAATGTTGCATAGTTTGATAGCATTTCACACATAAAAAAATAGGTTGAATTACGCTAAGTCGAAAAGCTGAAATACTACATAAGGAACATACATCATATAACAACAATTCAAAAACAAAAATTATGGAAACAAAAACAAAATCAAAATGGTCAATTGACCAAACGCACAGCGAAATTGCCTTCAAAGTAAGGCATTTAATGATTGCGCACGTGAAGGGTAAATTCAAAACTTTCGACGTCAGTATCTATACAGAGGAAAAAGATTTTACGACCGCCGAAATTGATTTGTGGATAGATGCATCGTCCATAGATACGGGTGATGCCAAACGTGATGAACATCTGAAAAGTGCTGATTTTTTTGATGTTGAATCACACAAACAAATCACTTTTGTTTCGAGCACCATTGGAAGTGCTGATGCTGAAGGTAATCAAGCATTATGGGGCGAATTGACCATGAGGGGCATCACAAAGAACGTGAAATTGGATGTTCAGTTTGGCGGAATACAAAAGGATCCATGGGGAAACGAAAAAGCAGGATTTACCGTTACGGGAAAAATCAACAGAACTGAATGGGAACTGATTTGGAACTCATCTCTGGAAGCAGGAGGTATTATGATTGGCGAAGATGTTATGATTTCATGCGAAATAGAACTCCTGAACGAAGGCAATAAATACCTGAAAATGGAACTGGACAAAGAAGCAGAAAAAAAGTAATTCTATCACGAAATGATTGTCATCCTTGAAAAATAAAAAGGATGACAATTCGTTTCTCTCAAGAGGTAGGTTTGACTTCATGAGATGGATGTTGCACTATCAATAATCCCGAAATCAGCATGATGTGATTACCTCTTGCCATTAAATAAAAACGTATTCTATTTTCGCATGAATTCATTTCTCTCTAAAACAAAAATAATAGCAACCTTAGGTCCCGCCTGTTCTTCAAAAGATATCATGAAAAGAATGATAGCTGAAGGCGTGGATGTTTTCAGAATAAATTTCTCACATTCAAAACAGGAAGAATTCCTGAAACTGTCAAATCTTATCAGGGAATTGAATAGTGAATGTGAATCTCATGTGGCTATTCTTGCCGATTTGCAGGGACCTAAATTGCGGGTTGGTGTCATCGAAAACAATCGTATTGATTTGGTTCCCGATGAAATCATAACGTTTGTTTCAGAAAAATGTGTCGGCAACAAGGAGCGGATTTATATGAGTTATCATGAATTTCCACAGGATGTTAAAGCGGGTGAAATGATACTGATTGATGATGGTAAAATCAAACTGGAAGTAATCGAAACAAATAAAAAGGATACTGTAAAAGCAAAAGTTGTTTTCGGCGGACCGCTCTCGTCCAAAAAAGGCGTAAACCTGCCCAATACCATGGTATCGCTGCCATGTCTTACGGATGAAGATATTTCGAATGTCATTTTTGCCATCAATCAGGATGTTGATTGGATAGCTTTATCCTTTGTTCGTAAAGCTACTGATGTTTTGGAATTAAAGGAATTAATAAAAAATAACCAAGGTCATGCAGGTGTTATTGCTAAAATTGAAAAGCCCGAAGCCCTACAGGAAATTGATCATATCATTGCCTATGCAGATGGCATAATGGTGGCACGGGGCGACCTCGGAGTGGAAATGCCTTTTGATGAAGTACCGCTGATTCAAAAACAAATTATTGAGAAATGTATTGGCATGTCGAAACCGGTTATTGTTGCCACCCAAATGATGGAAAGCATGATCACAAATTTCACTCCTACACGGGCAGAAGCCACCGATGTGGCAAACGCTGTGCTGGATGGTGCCGATGCGCTTATGCTTAGCGGCGAGACATCTATTGGCAAATATCCTGTTGACACGATTATGAATATGCAAAAAATAATTAGTTATACGGAATCCTTTGGCAATCCTTTCCATAAAAAATATTTGCCCATGGAAGGAACTTCCACTTTTCTTGCCGACTCAATTTGCTACAATGCAGCTACCTTGGCAAAAGAAATCAAAGCAAAAGCCATTATTACGTTTACGCATTCAGGCTACACCGCATTTCGCATAGCAGCCCACAGGCCGGATGCCGATATATTTGCCTTCACCACCAATAAAAAACTATTGCCATACATGATGCTTGTGTGGGGTATAAGAGTATTTTATTTAAACACATGCGAACAGTTGGAGGAAGCTATTCTGGAATCAATTACAATACTTAAAGAAAAGAAACTTTTGACCGAAGGCGACCGCGTGATTCATGTTGGCGGTGCGCCCCTTAACGAACACGGTAGGACAAACATCTTAAAAGTCAACGAAATTTCTTAATAAATGACTTAAGGCAGAGGCTTTCGCCGAACGGAATAAAATTTAGAATAGCTTATTAACAGGCAGAGTCTATTCTTCCCGTTTTGTTCAAATTTCTTCATAAAAGTAAAATACACATACTGAAATTCCATTTAGAGTAAGTCTTTTATGAAGAACCGATTAACGGGTATGAGGCTCGTGTACCTTTTCGTTAGTCATGGATGGAAGATTGGGAAATATCCATGTTCCTGATGCCGTTTTGCCAATCTATCAAATCGGTAAAGACCCCTCCAAACAGAATTTTCGTTGCTTTTATATTCCTTTATGAATATTTTTCTAGGGTGTTTTGATTTACGACTTATTTCTTAGCAAATTTTATCAACTCTAAGTTAAACTTGTCCGTTTCTTCTAGAAACATACTATGTCCGCTATTCTCAAAAGCTATAATTTGTGAGTTAGCTATTCCGACTTTCATCTGCTCGGCTAAATCAAAAGAACAAATTTTGTCTTTTTTACCATGCATAATTATTGTTGGAATTGTTATTTTGGCTAAGTCTTTTCTAAGATCAGTATCACGTAAAGCTATTAGGCATTGAGCTGTTGCATAAGAAGAAGCACTCAAGCAAATTCCGTTTAACCAATTACCAATACCTTCATTTAATGAAGTTTCGGTAGCTGATAATATCTTGGCGAAGTTGGATATTAGTTTTGGTCTATCCTTATAGTTCAATGCAATTAAGTCATCCACTGCACTTTTGGGTAGATTAAAAGGGAAATCCTCCCTTTGAGTCCAAATTGGGGCTGCTGCTCCAAACAATGCCAACTTAGCAATATGAACTCCATTATCACCCGAAGCAAAACGGATAGCAATACTGCCACCCATGGAGAAACCACCTAAAACAGCATCTTTAATATCAAGTTTAGCAAGCACTTTTCTGATATCAGCAACATGAATATCATAATTGTATTCACTATAAGGTTTATCCGATTTGCCAAAACCTCTTAACGTAATACCAATAACACGAAATTTGTTTTTAATAAGATCGTTGTATTGATATTCGTACATTTCGTCACTCAGGGGCCAGCCATGTAGTAGAACGATAGGTCTGCCTTCACCTGCATCAGTAATATGCAGACGAACATTGGGTTCTACTTCAATATATTCGGCTCTTACTGTTCCTTCTTTTCCTTTTGGAATTAATTTTTCCATTGTTATAAATATTAAATTATATGTTTAAAATTCTTCTTTAATAATCAGGTTTTTATCAACATGTAAATTGAATAAAAACTTTTCAATAGCCTCCATCATGGGTGGTGGTCCGCAGACATAAACATTTTTAGTGTGGTCGGTAATATATGGTTTAAGGAAATCTTCAGTAATTTGCCCGTAAGCATATTTTTCAACTTTTTCATCTGATAAAATGTTGATAAAATTAGCTCCTAAGAGTTTCTTAAATTCCGGTTCGTTTATTATATCGGCTCTTGTTTTATTGGCAAATATAAGCTTGTTGCTTCCGATTTTATTTTTTGATTGAAGATACCTGAATATTGAAATGTATGGCGTTACTCCTGCACCTCCTGCAATAAATAAGCCCTCAGCTTTATAACTGATTGCTCCAAAAACATCATGAATAATCAAGCAATCATTCTTTTTTAATTGCAAAAGCTCATTCGTAACACTCTTATGTGAAGGATATGTTTTGATAGTAAACTCAAGATAATCATCTGTAGGGAGGCTAGTGAAAG
>CAIYES010000300.1 GCA_903925275.1 uncultured Bacteroidales bacterium | reverse complement strand
GAAATAATGCATCTATCCCTGTTTTTCTACCCACATAAAATCCCTAAAGGGATTTAAAAACAAATTTAAAAAGACTCTTATTAATTCCGGAATATATCAAAGAAAAAAAGGATCAGCCAGGGCAAGTATTCGGCCAACTCTTCCCGAAGCGTTTTCAGCGCTTTTCCCATCTGGTTTTCAACGGTTTTGATTGATATGCCGAGTTTCGTAGCAATCTCTGCATAGGTCAGGCCATCGTAACGGCTCAAAATAAAGATCTTTCTGCGTTCCAGCGGAAGGTGGTCAATTGCTTCCCTGATCCTTTGTTCCAGTTCAGAGACGATCATAAAATCTTCAGGCGAATGTTCCAAACCAGAACCCACGACTTGATTCCAGGCCTTGTAGTCTTCACGTACCTCAAGGTGTTTCAGCAGGTTCATGCAGCCGTTGCGGACTGCCCTGAAGAGGTAACTATGAATGGAAGAAGTGATATGTACGGAATCCCTGTTGATCCAAATTTTGAACATCACCTCCTGTACGATTTCTTCCGAAGCATCTGCATCCTTTAGAAAAGTATTGGCATAGCCGCATAGCATGCTGTATTGTGACCGAAAGAGCACCTCAAAAGCTGCCTTATCCTTAATCCTGAATTCTTCTGCTGCAATTGAGTTCATTTTCATTTTTAACAGCCTACTGCAGGGCAAATAGTTGCATTTCCGGTGGAAACAGGTATCCAAAATACACTCCGAAAATCTCATGTGGAGATGAACTCCGGAGGATGGAATTCCAACCTCAAAAAACAAAATTAGCATAAAAATCGAATCGTGGCTAAAGCAGAGAAATAACCCAAATGACCCCACCCCTTCCTCAGTTTTCCGCAGCCTTCATCCCATCATTCAAATTCATCTGCGACCGGATACTGCGTCGGCGTTATTCTGGAAATATTTCACTTTGAATCTGAGTGCTACATTTACCAAAGCTATAAGTACCGGAACTTCCACAAGGGGTCCGATAACGGCAGCAAATGCCTCACCCGAATTGATTCCGAATACGGCAATGGCTACGGCGATGGCCAGTTCGAAGTTGTTGCTAGCTGCGGTGAACGAAAGGGTAGCAGATTGTTCATAGGTTGCTCCTACCTTTTTACTCATCCAAAATGAGACAAGGAACATAATCACAAAATAGATGCTCAATGGAATGGCGATCCTGATCACATCGAGCGGAATTTTAACGATGTATTCGCCTTTGAGTGAAAACATCACCAGGATGGTGAATAGCAGTGCGATCAGCGTGAGCGGACTGATCTTAGGGATAAATTTCGTATGATACCACTCCTTGCTTTTGATCCGGATGAGGATAAAACGTGTGAGAAACCCTGCCAGAAATGGGATTCCAAGGTAAATAAAAACACTTTCAGCAATCTGTTTAATCGTTATGGCAGCTACCGCGCTGTTTGTAGGAAGTCCAAACCAGGCCGGGAAGACAGCGATAAACAGATAGGCATACACAGAAAACAATAAAACCTGGAAGATAGAATTGAAAGCAACCAATCCGGCACAATATTCGGTATCACCTTTGGCCAGCTCATTCCATACGATCACCATTGCGATGCACCGGGCCAGCCCGATCAGTATCAAGCCGTACATGTAATCGATGTTGAACTGCAGGAAGATGATGGCAAGCAGGAACATCAGCACCGGGCCGATAAGCCAGTTTTGCACCAGCGACAACCCGAGTATCTTCGTGTTTTTGAAAACATCGCCCAGCTCTTCATATTTGACTTTAGCCAAAGGAGGATACATCATCACAATTAGTCCGATGGCAATGGGGATGTTGGTGGTTCCCGACGACATCGAATTCCAGAATCCGGCAATACCGGGGAAAAGCCAGCCCCAACAGACACCAACAGCCATTGCCAGGAATATCCATAATGTGAGATAGCGGTCTAAAAATTTAAGTCTTGTTTTCATAATTTGAAGATATTGAAATTTAAAAATGATTACTTGGATCTTGTGATGATAATCAACAACAGTTTCCACCGCTGTTACAATCACAAGTAGGCTCTGTGCCTCGTATTAAGCCATTGATGATCCCGGCAGCACAACCTACACCTGACTTTACTGTGATGGCTCCTTCTTTGCAATTTTTTGCACAGGCCCCACACTCCATGCAAAGATCCTTGTGCAGGATAACCGCTTTTTTATGTTCTACATCAAAAACAGCATGCGGACAAACCTCCATGCACATAAGGCAGCCCTTACACTTCGCTGAATCTAGTTCAAGTGTCACGACGCCAGTAAGATATAAAAATCCATTCATATTGTAATAAATCTTGTTATTATCCACCCTATGAATCCCAGGGAAACCATTCCAATCTGAACCGGTAAAGCAGTTTTCATCTCTTTTTGCACGCCCGACAGCGATGTAAAGGTTGAAGATCCGGTGAAATTCATGGCCATAAAAGATGAGAGCGCACCTATTATCAGGAACCATGACACCTTCTCGGTCAGGGTTATGCCCATTGTACCTGTCAGAAGGAGCATAAGGGCTACAAACCAACCTACTATAACTCCCTTTATGGAAAACCGTCGGAATGGAATCCATGGCAGAATTGCCGGAGCAATTACACAACCGGCGAGATAACCAGAAAAAAGGTTTACGACAGACTTTCCTCCTGTATGCAAGATCAGATCAAAGGAGTATCCGCCTGGGTTAAGACCTGAAAGTAAAAGGAATAGCAGTGGTACAACCAAAATGTAATATTTTCCGTAAAAAACATCTACCGGAATTAATTTAAGTCGCTCTACCAGCGGAAATGTCACTGTCCTCATGGCACTGGTGGCTTTGAGTCCTGAATTAACATAGGCATTGATATCCTTTGCCAATACTGGACCGTATTTAACGATGAAACCGGTCATTTTCTTTACATCGTGTGCAGCAACGCCGGTTGCACTCAACTGAGGAAGAATAATCTTTCGGTGGTCAACCACCTGTTCAAGATGGTGTATCCTGATGCGCCTTACTACCTCCTTGGTACTGAAGGTTCCTTTACCGGCAGCACACCACACGTTAATTCCCTTGGTATCTATAACAAGTATCCAGCAATTTATGCCGTTGAGGGCCCTGCGGAGGTGATCGAAGCTTAGTTTGTAATTACCTGTCACAAAAACCATTGAATTCCGGTCAGGATCACCTACCGCATAAATTCCTGGTGCAACCCTGTATCTCATTCGTCCAACGGACCAGCGCGTCCTTATTGCACCCCAGCGATCATGCCTGTTCCAGCGAGTTTCAACTCGTGGTAATGAACCTGCTTGTGTCTCTATTTCTCCGTAAATATAACCGGTCATTTCAATTAAAACGTAAATAGCAGATAAAATCCCAAAGCAACCAAGGCAAATCCTCCCACATATTTAGTGATTTGGACAACAAGGGATAAAGCTTTTGAGATTTTTCCCAATCCCAGGCTGACACCTACAATCATTGCTGCAAGCGGAAGTCCAAACCCCAAAGCAAACGTAGTCAGCATCATGAACCCCCATAGGGCGCTTCCTTTGACAAAAGATGCGGCCAGAATAACCGGAAAAAAAGGGTTGCAACAGGTATTGCAGGCAGCTGACAATCCTCCGACTGCAAGACCGAAAATGACTGCAGTAAATATATTTTGATGCGATTCCTTTGTTTTAATTGATATTCCCGGCAATTTGAATGGAACCAATTCCATCGAGTACAATCCGAAAATAATAGCGACCAATCCGGCAGCAATTTTCCAGTAACTGCCCAATGAATCACTGATCCACCTTCCCGCAAAACCGAAAAGTGCACCAATCACAGACATCGAAATAACCGTGCCAACCAGGAATGCAAAACCTTTCCAGATTAACATCTTGGTCTTACCTGTACCAGGACTTGCTCCGGAATATCCGGCGACAACACCGATGATTGCAAAATTACAGGCACAGGTAAATACACTGAGCATGCCCATCAACAGAACAGCGATCAATATCATTATTGATGCGTGTTCATTACTTAAAACCTGTTTGATCCATGTATCCATCCTTCAATTATTTAGGGCAACATGATGAGCCTTTGGTTGTATCACAGGCTACATTCTTCGTCGTATCGTAACCTGTCGTAAATTTCGGCGGACAACAACTTTCTTTGACGGCGGCTGGTGCAGGTTTGTTGACAAGCTTAAATGCAATCACGCTGAATGCAGCCAGCAGGACGATTGAAAAAATAATTTTCGGAGCAATGTTGTTCTTTTTTGGCGGACAACAATTGTCTTCACAGTTACAATCGTTCTGTTTGTCCTGGCTTCTAAGCTTGTTTTGTGATTCGTCGTTATTTTCCATACATGCGATGTGATTTCACCATTTCCACTTGTTACTGTTTTTTTCCTGAAACGGTGATGCTGAAAATCCCCGTTCCGCCATTTTTAAATTCGTTCAACTCCTCTTCCGAAAGATAATTTGCAAGAATCTCATCCGGAATGGTGATCGCCTTTTCCTTATGAACTGCCACATCGGAAAAACCAAGCTTTTCAATGATTCCAAGGTAGGTTTCCATCTGAATGGCACCGGAAACACAACCGGCATACATTTCTGCATCCTGCCTGAGTTTTACCGGCAAAATTCCTTTGATGACAACATCGGAAACACATAAATGTCCTCCCTGTTTAAGCACCCGAAATATTTCGGCAAAAGCCTTTTCCTTATCAGGAACCAGGTTCAGCACACAATTTGAAACAACCACATCGACCGTGTTACTGGTCAATGGCATGGTTTCGATATCACCTTTTACAAATTCAACGTTTGAATATCCGAGTTTAATGTTGTTGGCAATGGCTTTTTCAATCATCTCATCGGTAAAGTCGAGCCCGGTAACTTTTCCTGAATCACCCACCATAGCCCTGGCGACGAAGCAATCGTTACCTGCCCCGCTTCCAAGATCAAGCACATGGTCACCTTGCCTGATTCCTGCAAAATCTGTCGGAATGCCGCAGCCAAGACCAAGGTCAGCCTCGGGATTATATCCCTGACTTTTCGAATAATCCTCACTGAAAATAGTGTAATCCACATCGCCACAGCAGGAAGTGGTTCCACAGCAGGAGGACTGATTCTGCTCCTTGCTCTGACTGGCAATGGCGCCGTACTTCTCTTTTACGATCTCTTTCAATTGATTTGCCTCCCGATCCATCTCAGCTTTTATCTTCTCAGCATAAAAAGCATGGAAGCCTGCCCTGATTTCATCGCGGATCCTGCGGTAAACCGGCATTACTTCTTCAATTGTTCCAACAGCATCAGCCGGATCATCAAAGCCGATGTGTAACCGGTTTTTAACGTTGCCAATAAAAGCAGGGCAGGTTTCCTGTGCTCCACCGCAAACGGTGATCACATAATCGAAAGGATCGGCCAGAAATATATTCACACTTTTAGGTTTGTTCCCGGAGATGTTAATCCCCAGCTCATTCATCGCTGCAACAGCGTAAGGGTTAGCATGTGGTGCCGGGTGTGTCCCAGCAGAATATATTTCAAGGCGTGAGTCGAAGGATTTAAGAAACCCTTCCGCCATCTGGCTCCGGCATGAGTTTCCGGTACAAAGGATGAGGATGCGCATAATGTGCTGATTTGATAATGTGCTAATGTGATAATGTGATAATGTGATAATGTGATAATGTGATAATGTGATAATGTGATAATGTGATAATTTGATAATTTGATGATTTGATGATTTGATGATTTGATGATTATCAATATTAACTGTTGTTGCTATTTGCATTCGTAGTCTGATCCAAGGTCGATCTTTTTAAAGAAGCTGTTGGCAATTGTTTCCAGTTCTTTCACTTTTTTAGGATCGAGGCAATAATTCACTTTAGCTCCATCGACATGCCCCTGGATCAGCCCGACATTCTTTAACTCTGTCAAGTGCTGGTTGACAGTAGTACGGCTTAAAGGCAATTCGTCGGAGATGTCGCCGGTTATGCAAACCTTTGTTTCCGCCAGGTATTGCAGTATGGCAAGCCTTGCAGGATGTGCCAGGGCCTTGAATAAGACAGCGGCTGAATTTAACTTGGTATCGAACAGATCTGTTTTTGCTGAGGCCATTTTTATTTTATATTTCAGATTTCAGATTTCAGATTTCAGATTTCAGATTTCAGATTTCAGATTTCGGATTTCAGATTTCAGATTTCAGATTTCAGATTTCAGATTTCAGATTTCAGATTTCAGATTTCAGATTTCAGATTTCAG
>CAIYES010000299.1 GCA_903925275.1 uncultured Bacteroidales bacterium | reverse complement strand
TGAATTATAGTGCATTATATAAACCTTATCTTATCTGCGGGTCCCTTATTTCACAGGGGTGCCGGAGCCCCCAAAAACAACTGCCGTGTTCGGATGAAACAGCATTGTAAGATTTGAAGGAAGAGACACATTCTTATTTATAAATAAATCGAATCCGAAATTGACATCCTGTTCCTTATTTGCGGAAAAATTACCTCCGCCACCGACTGTTGAACTCCATCCCGGGCTGTTTGGTGAACGGTTTTGCAACTGGTAGAAACTTGAGCTGTTTATCAATGAACCTTCTGCCATGGCAGGAAGGCTTTTGTAACCAACCCCTCCGTTGCAATTGAACTGATCACCGAAACTATACCACGATGCAGCCTGCCATACATACCATGCTGTATTGCCGGGGATTGTCCGTGCCGCTTTAATTTTGTTAACCATGTTGAAGATATAGGAGGTTTGTCCCGATGTATAATTAAACGTGGGTCCCTTGTAGGCCATCTCTGAAAGACCGACCTGGTATCCTCCCATATTCACCGAAAAAATTCCTGTGTATGCACTCTGTGAGCAAACATTCCAACTACCATTGCAACCGCATACATAAGGTGAGTTTTCATGAAAGCTATTCAATTTATGATTGCAATCATAAATTGCTGAAGAATGATATTTGGTGGAATAATTCAGTAACTGTTCAGGTTCAAAGTATGTGCTGTTGGCCCAATGCTCATTATCATATCTCAGGTACAAGAACCCCCACTTCCAGTTTGCCGAAAAGTAACCAAAATGTATGCAATGAATTTTGTCATAGGTATCGGAAACATCATACAGATTTTGCGGATTATAGTATTTCGCTGGAATAAGGCCCTGAGGTTCCGTTGAATGCGCCCATGGGTTGTAGTTGTCTGAAAAATGGACAGCTGCAGGCAAGGAAGAAGGCGCGTTAAAGGGATCGGGCTCGCCGAGTTGTCCAAAGGTGAATACCGACCAGTTAAAGTCGTAATCGCAGGTTGAAACATCCCCGACAGTTGGCCATACCGTATTGGGTATCACGCTAACTACCTTTGTCGCGGTGGAGCTTATATCAGCATGATCCAAGTATATGTAAGTTGTCGGCTGAGTGCCATTATTATAGGTATAGTTATAAGGAGTTATAATTTTACCGTAGAATGTCTGGTAAGGCAAATTAAGCGCACTGTAAAGCGAGTTGGCTAAAAATTGAGCCCTGGCCAGCACATTGTTGAATGTGATATCCGGTGCAAGTCCCATATCGGCATACTGAACGTCATGGGTCCATCTTGGCGTGTTCCGGTAATCATCGATATTGACCACCAGGAAATCCACCTCCTTCAGGAAAAGGGGTATTTCCGGGCTGATAGTGCCCGTAAAAGTCGAAAAACTTGTTTTTGCAGAATGATGAACGTTCAATGAATCATAAACATTACAACAATTAATAATGATATTTTCGGCCTGGAATTGTGCGCCCACGATATACAGAAAATAATTTTCAAGGATCTGGTAAACTTTCATGGCGACGACACTGTCCATGCCATTGGGATAAGCAGCACGTGTAGCATTGATCAATTCCCTGTTAAAAGTATGCATACAACCGTCCCAACCAGTCTGAGGTGCTTCTAACAAATAAGAAGCGAGTGTTGTATAAAATATCTCCATGGGAGGATGATTCGTAGTCCGATACAGAGTTCGTCCTTCGCCCAAGCTGGTAAAGTACTACTGTTTTCTTGTTGCTCCGTTTTCCAATCAAGACTATCTTTAGAACTATACCAGTAGGCGACATAAGGGAAATATCCGTAACTTGATGCAGTTGAATCCAATTCAAGTTTCAAAGGAACCATTGCTTGAGTAATCGCGTCATTTGTGAAAAAATTTTCCAGGTTTGTGGTTTGCTCCGCGAAGAGATCTGTTATCATGACTTGAGCCAGGGCGCTCGCATTTTTTACATCCTGTGCGAATAATTCACCGGTCTTAGATATCTTCGCTAATTCATCTTTATGCTTAAAGTAATCATGTATCTTCCATAAACCTTTTCCTACATCCTTAAAGGAAATCGATACTTCCGGGTCGGCACCGTCCATAAGCCCTTTTCCCAGAGAATGAAAGTTACCTCCGGCGAACGGCAGGTTGTGGGTCAATTCCCATTCGGTCATCATGTGTAAAGGTTGTTGTGTGAAAACAGCGGGAGTGGCTACGGGCGGAGGGATAGTGTCGGAATGTACCGGCGTCGGGGTGTCGTCTTTTTTCTTGCACGACATCACTGCAATGATAATGAGTGTGAGCAGGAATCCAGCCGACACAATTTTTCCAAGATGGTTTTTTGTTTTCATGGGAATTTTGTTTAGGATAAAAGTTTCATTTTTTTTGTCATTTCGTTTCTTCACTATTCTGCAATTTCATCACCATTTCAACTAATTCTTCTTCATTTACCGGTTTTGCAACGAGCTCATTGGCCCCCACGGCGTATGCCATTTCGAGGGCCTGAACACTAAACCATGCGAGAAGAATGATCATTATTTCAAAATTTCCGGATTCGCGGATCAGCCGGGTTGTTTCATAACCGTTTAAACCGGGGAGGCTGGTATCGAGAATCATGATGCCGGTTTCCTCCTGTTTCTGACAATACCGAACCACTTCATAACCATCAAAAGCATGAACCACTTTGAACCCGGCATTCTTCAATGCAGCACTGAGGCGGGTTAAATGGACTTCGTCGGTTGTGGCAACCAGGATAGAATGGGAAGGTAGTTTATTTGCAGCCATACTTTTTAAAGGATGAGCGGCGAATGTACAACTGCAATACAGGGATTCCCTAATATTTATCAGGAAATTAGGTTATGATTTTCTATATGTGCTTACTTATAATGCTGAATATCTGCTATTTGAATTCATTTTTTAAAACAGGCAGGACGTGGTCAATTGAAAAGAATTAAATGTATCTATCAGATTGTTAATCTGTTACAAAGGTCATAAAGAAAAACATACGATAGGTAAGTGATATGGTGATACGGGATGATGCAGGGTGCCTTAGCTAAACCACAAGCCATTTCTTCAGCACGGTGAGCAGTTCTTCAGTCCCGATGGGTTTGGCCAGGTAATCGGTGCAACCGCTCAGAACCGCTTCGCGGATGGAGGTGCTGCTTACGTATGCAGTAAGGACGACAATGGGTACCTCAGGCCGGAATTTCCTGATCTCCCTGGTGGCATCATAACCGGTCATAACCGGCATCCGGCCATCCATCAGTATCAGCCTGATCTCCGGATGATCACGACAGCAATCAATGGCCTCCTGCCCGTTTACAGCATGCAGGATAGTCAACCCGGTGTGCCGGAATGTGTTCCGGATGTATTCGAAATTGGGTTTGTCATCTTCAGCAACAAGAATGGTATGCCCGTTATAATGCAATTGTTCCATAATGTTTTTCTGATTATATGTTCAATTTTACTTCCACGGAAAACATAGAAATTGCTTAGAAAGTTCGATTACTTATAAACCGGCTCATTCCAAATAAATTGGCGGAAGCAACAATCTATTTCATCGCATCCTCCGGAATGGCCATATCCGGGGATAAAATTTCAATCGATATGTCACTGTCTTTTTTGGAATGATATCTTTCCAGATTATTTTTTATCATCTTGGCAAGTTTTTTATTCATTTTTCCCAGATCTTCATCCGATGGAACGAAAGGAGCCATTGTCATGATCATATTGCGTGATTCTTCAAATCGTTCTTTCTCTGAGATTTTTACAGGTCCCCAGAAAACACGCATCTTGAACCCTCCGATAGTAATAAAAGCTTTTACAATATAAGTTTTTCCAGCCGCCAGATCGGCTTCCATGTATTTGTGATTTTCACCAACAGTCCAGAAAAGTTGTTTTCCCGGATCACATTCATACCGCAGATAGTTTCCCCCGATCATTTCTCCAATGAATTTATCATTATTGAAAAATTGGTATTCATATTTGTCATTATAGCCTTTTGGCCTTACAAAATAGACAACAGCTTTACCTTCTGAAGGAGGTTTAAACCCTTGTGCATAGGTGAAGCTACATTCAAAGACCATAAAAATGGTAAAAAGAAAAAGAAGTGTGTTTTTCATAACAAAGAATTTATGGTAAGTTATTTTGCGTGTTCCTACTTATAAGGCTTTTCGGTTTCACCCATTTAAATTCGAGTCGGTTTCTTTGTTCGCACTGCCCACCCACTCATCCACAACCTGCAGAAATGCTCTGATGTCAAGCGGTTTGGTTAAATAATCTTTGGAGCCTGCTTTCAATAGTTTCTCAAGTTGCAACGGCATCGCATCGGCGCTGATAATGACAACCGGAATTTCCTTTGTTTCTTCTTCCGCCTGCAGAAGTATGAGCACTTCAAAACCCTGCATATCCGGCAAATCGAGATCAAGAAGGATTAAATCAGGTGCGTATTTGATGGCCAGTGAAACTGCCTGTGCTCCTTTCGTACTGCTCACCAGATGAATGGCTGAACGGTGATCGTGCAGGATTTGCTCCACCAGTTCCATATTTGAAGCATTGTCTTCAATGTAGAGGATTGTTCCGGCTTTCTCATTCTCCGGTAGAGTCTCCTGCCCATTGCCTTTTGCCTGCTGCCTATTGCCTGTTTTGAGATCCTCAATGTGCGGCAATTCAATCCAAAAGGTGCTTCCCTCACCCGGAACGCTTTCAACCCCTACGCGACCGCCCATGGCATCAATTAGTTTTTTGACCACCATGAGCCCAAGCCCTGTGCCTTCAATACCGGTTTTCTCTGCTCCAATCCGTTCGAACGGCAAAAATAGTTTGCCGATAAATTCATGACTGATCCCATTCCCTGTGTCGGTCACTGATATTCTCACAAATGAAATGGCCGGGGCTATTACATGCTGTAATTCGGTTTTGATCATGACTAAACCACCTTCATGGTTGTATTTTACAGCATTGTTGATTAAATTAAGCAGCACCTGCCGTAAGCGATGATGGTCGGCTTTCACAAAAAGCAGGTTCTGACCCGAATCTGTCAATTCAAGTTTCACATTCAGTGCATTGGCCAATGGTTGAACAGTATCTAATGTTTCCCCGATAATTTTGCCTATCTGCACTGGAACAAACGCAAGCGCAATCCGGCCAGCTTCGATGCCCGAAATGTCTAAAACTTCGTTGATCAGGTTGAGAAGATGCTTACCGCTGTTCAGGATATGATACACCCCGTTTTTTTGCGATGCTGTAAGTTCACCCATCTCCATCAACTGGGCAAAGCCAAGTATTGAATTCAGGGGAGTGCGCAACTCGTGGCTCATGCGGGAAAGGAATTCGCTTTTGGCCTGATTTGCCTTCACCGCTTCGTCTTTTGCTTTAATGATGGCTGCTTCTGCTTGTTTACGATCGGTGATATCCGAAATATAACCATGCCATAGTATTGTGCCATCGGCTTCGGTTTGTGGCTGGGCATTGCCCGATAACCAACGCACAGTAATATCATCGAACTTGACCCGATACTCGTGTTGCCAAAGGGTGTGGTCTTTTGCCGATGCCTGAATGGAGGCAACCACGCCATCGAAATCGTCGGGGTGAATCCTGGTAAATACGGCAGAAGCATCATTGGCTACTTCTTCCGGGCTTACCCTGTAAATATCCTGAATGCCATCACTGGTAAAGGGGAAACAGGAGGAGCCATCGGGATTTAACCGGTACTGGTAAACAACACCGGGGACCCTGTCGGCGATTTTATTTAATCGGTCCAGAGATTCTTGCAGTGCTGTTGATATTTTAAGACGTTCTGCGTTTTCCTTCTCAAGTTTTGCATTGCTTTCGGCCAGTTGATCCGTTCTTTGAGCAACTTTATGCTCAAGGTTAGTGTTGAGGTCGATTATTTTCTGTTCCGCATTTTTTCGCGCGGTAATATCCCTGTATTTCCACAAATGACCTGAGTATGCATCGTTAAGCCAGGTTGGAATATAATCTCTTTCAAACTGACGACCATCCACCAGTTCAAGTTCGTCGTTATAAACCGCTTTTCTGTTTTTCAGGATCCGGTTGATGTCGGCAACAAATTTTTCCGGATTTACAAATTGTTGTTTATTCTGTTCCGCCGATTCAGTACAATCGGCCCCGATAAGCGCTTCTGGCGGCGCCGGGATACCAAACATATCGCAAAAAAGTTGGTTGGTCAATACAATTTTGCGGTTAGAATCTTCGAGCAAAACACCTTCTTTTAAATTAATGATAAGGTTATTGAGGATAGTTGTTTTAGCCTTTATTGCATCCTGCGAGAGCTTGCGCTCTGTAATGTCATCAATACTTGACAGGACATACGGTTTATTGCCCAGATAAATGATTTGGGCAGATATTAGACCCGTAATGATTTTGCCATGCTTTGTATTAAAAAGGCATTCCTTTGAGTGTTCTCCCCTTCCTTCTGAAAGGGCGGATACAACCTGGTTTCGATCATCAATGTTTGCCCATAGCCTCAGCCCTATAGTCGAATCGGCAACAGCTTCTTCCCTGGTATAACCTGATATTGCAGTAAAAGCTTTGTTTACCTCTATGATTTTTCCTTCAACAGCATCTGTAACCATAATTGCATAGGGCGATGTTGCAAAAATCCTGGAATATTTTTCCTCGCTTTCGCGCAAAGCTTCCTCAGTCTTTTTGCGCTCGGTGATATCCTCTTGCATGATAACAAAATTCTCCGGTATTCCATTGCTGTCAAATAAAGAGAATCCGGTCGCTTTTACCGTAACCGGGATATCCGGAAAAGATGGATCAACATCGTGGGCATTGAAATACGAATCAGGAAAAGGCACAACTTCACCGTTTTTCATGCGATCGAATAACTCGCCGAATCCTTGTTGTAATAACTGTAGATCTTGAAATAAAGAATATCCTTTCGGGACCTTTGCGCCAAAAAGCTTCAAGTGTGCTGCATTTGTTTGTATTATATAACCTTCAATATCCAGAATTTGAATTGACATCGGATTTTTATCAATGATGTCATGTAACATTTTTTCGGCATGCTTACGGTCGGTGATATCAACCGCAGTTACCACACATTGCTTCTTATCTTCTGTGGCAATACCTGAAAGATGGACAAACCTTGGCTGGTTACCGGAAGTTGTCAGGATTACTTCACAGGATTCCCTGACGTTGTTAATAAATACGTTTTCAAGAAAGAGCGAAAAGACCGGCTTGGTGTTTTCGGAAACAAAGAAACCGAAAATGCTGGTAATTAAATGCGAACGATCTTTTCCAAGCATTTGAGCACCGTTGCGGTTTAGCTCAATAATTTCACCTTCGCAGGACAGCGTAAAATATCCGGATGACACCGAGTCGTACATTCCGATATACTTGTCGTTCTCAGCTTCTGTCTCCGCATATTGATGACGAAGTTGTTCATTCTGTAATTCCAGTTCAATCTGGTGCACTTCAAGCTCAAAAATGAGTTTGAAGATTTCGGCTTCAGAAAGTTGCGAAACTGTTTTTGATGGTTTCATTTTCAGCAACTCTTCGGCCTTCTGACGCAGCGCCGCTGCATCTGATATCTTTTCGTGTTTTTTCATCCGAATTTCATGTTTTTGAGCAGCGTAACGAGTCCTATACACACCCATGGAGTGCGTTAACTAAGGTTAATTCTCTGTATTCTGAAAATTAACAGTTTTTAGATGAGAACCATTTGTAAAGCAATATTTTAGCTATGATTAAGAACAATGATCGAGCTTCTACCCGGTTTTTGGTGAAACCAGATACAAACTTACACATAATACCATGACTTTATAATAATGGCCTAAATATCAGCAAGAAATATGTTTAGATTTTAGTAAAGCATTGTTTTTGCTGTTCACACAACATGTAAAATAGGATCAAGAGATAAATCTGGGGGGAAGGTAGGTTCAACCGAAAAATCCGGAGGTTTTACACTTGCTTTGGCAGCATAGCTGCCTAATCTTTGTAGTATTAATAACAGGTCGTGAATAACAAAGCAGCATAGCTGCGAAATAGATTATTCTTCCTGCTGTTTGATAAACTCAATAGTCCCTCAGTATGGCGAGATATGGCCCCAAAAAGAATAACTAAAGAAAAGTGCTAATTTTAAGC
>CAIYES010000298.1 GCA_903925275.1 uncultured Bacteroidales bacterium | reverse complement strand
CTCCCGATCAAAACATCACACTGCTTCAGCATTTATTCGTCAAAACCGACAGTCTTGGAAATGAGCAGTGGCATCGGCCTTCAGCTATCGCTGGTAACCATGTGGGGTCAATCATATCAAATGCGGAACAGGCGGGTTCGTTTTACTCTGTCGGTTATAACTATTCTCCATATCCGGAATATGTTCCCTATTTCTGCAAAAGCTCGCAAACAGGACAATTAACGCTCGAAGAAACACTGCACCCTGACACATTGGTGGATTGGCTCAGCGGAATTAAAAAATGCGGGCCGGATAACCTTATCATTGTTGGCCGTGTCGCTCCCAATTATAATGTTCTCCCAAAGGTCGGGATCTTCAAGACTGATACTGCTGGTATCATTCTGAAATTCATCCGGAATGACCATGGTGCTCCGTATCCCAAATGTATTACTACGGCGTTTGATAATAAGTACCTGATCAGCGGGTACGCCCCCTACAACTATGATTCCATTTCGCAAACCGACGGCTACCTGATCAAAGTCAACCAGGACCTCGACTACGATTCAATTAATACTTACCCGTTCATTTACGACAGCCTATGCCCCGTTCCCATCCCGACCGACACGATCGCCTGCAACTGTGACGTGATCACTGGCTTCGGGCAGGCAAAGGGTAAGAACAGGGCCGCGGAGCTGAAGATCTCTCCCAACCCGGCCCGGGACGCGGTGAGAATCGTTGTTTCGGGGGATGCAGAGAATGATAAATTGACAGAGTTGTCGGTGTACGATCTCTTTGGGAAGAAGGTGATGACCATGTCGTTCCGCAAGGAGGTATGTATGGATGTTTCGCGCCTAGCGGCAGGGGTATATTTTGTTGCAGCGGAGAGAGGGGCAGTGCCTGTGGCGAGGGGGAAACTGGTGGTAGTAAAATGATGCCGGATGCCGGCGTTTGAAATATAATCACATGATAAGATTTCTGGTCTTTGTATCGCTGCTCCCCCTCCTGGCCCACACCCAGCCGAAGCAAGCCCCATACGTCACCTTCAAAGACGGCAAAATCCTCTGCTTCATCCCCCGAGCCGAGCCGGGGATGCTCCCGGTGATGAAACCCGCTTATGTCGAATTCCGTCAGACCGCCACGCCTTGCACAAAGTCCGTCACCCAAACCGACAAGGAGCTCAGGCAGCAGCTCGCTGCCCTCTCCGCCCGGCCCCTGTCGGAATCCGACAAAGAGGTTTTCCTCGCCTCCCTCGCCTGCCTTATCCTGCTTAACTGCGATCGACCCGGCAACATCGACCTGGTCCTCATCGACACAGCCAAAGCGATGCAGAAAGACAAGGACGTGGGGAACGAGGCTGGATTGGTGGTGAAACTCTGGGGAGCTTACATTGTTCCTGATCCCCGATAGGTTTACAGTCAAAAAAAAGTGGAAAATGTAAATTGGATCTGACGCCTTGCACTTTGCACTTGAATTGGTAGCAAAGTCTTCCCAAATACCTTACCTGGTATTAGCCATCGAGATCGTGATAATAGTTGATTTTATTACCAAAGGGGAGGAACCACATAATACCTCGACTTTGTATTAACAAGACCGATCTTCAGGAAAACTTAATTTCGAACGCTGTTACTAATCAGTCTCATTTATAATCGGCAATGACATTCAAAGCAGGCAACACCTTTTGCCCATTTTTAATGGCAGTGTCAATAATGGATCTCAGGATGGCAAAGTTTTCAGCAGCATTAAACACCTTGAACTGCCCGGATATTTTCTGTTTTACCTTGACATTTCGGATGGCTCTTTCTGAACCATTATTATCGGGAGGAACATCTGGATGATAGAGGAATGTAAAGACATGAGCGCGATACTTGATTATTCGCTTTTGAAAAGCAATCAACTCTTTGTGGGTTGGCTCCAAAGGCTCAGACAACAAATTATCCAACTCTCTTTCCAAATGGTTTCGGGTATGGTTTGGATAAAAGTAATCAACAGGAGTAAATTGTTTTTTAAGTCTCTCCGCCTCCAACAACATTATTCGGAACCTAACCGGCCATGCTACTTTGTACCGCTCCTCAAGGTATTTGGTTTCGCGCTCCAAATGCGCAGTGCACAACTGGTGCTTGTTTACCGGCGTTTGAAAATGTGCTTTCCAGCAATCATGAACAAGTACAGCCTCTTGAGATATTCCGCTCATATTCTCGTTAATCGTAGAAGTTCCCCTGTTGGTCGAAGCAGCAATGAAAGTGGCACTCTTGTTTTGCCATGTCCAGAACCAATACTTTTTCCCATCGACTTTCATCCCCGTTTCATCAGTGCCGATAACCTGGGAATTCAAAACTCTTTGCCGGATCATTTCATAAGCATCAACACCTTTGGATGCCAACCTGTTCAACAGACAATGCAATCCTCCTTCACTAATTGGAATTGCAAACAGATCATGCAACATTTCCTGAAGCCTTTTAAATGGCACGTATTGTCTGATGCTCAGATAACCGATGAGCGCTTCAATATTTTTACCATATCTCACTGGACTATCAACACCTACAGGAAACTCACTTTCCACCAGTTTGCCACAGGTACATGTGCACCGATAAACATGATGTGCCGTTACGATTTGTTTGATCATGGGAATGTCAATGACCTGACGTATGCCAAAAAGCTCAAAGGACTGGTTTGTCAGATTGTTTCCGCACTCAGGACAAAAACACGCCCGGTGTTCAATAACCTCATCCGGGTCTTCCACCATCTCCAACGTTTTTCCTTCATGACCGGGTTGTCCTCCCACTTTACGATCGCTTTTCTCACGAAGACTACTTGTGCGTGGAGGCCGGTTTTCATCTTTAGAAGGTGGGACAGAACTGTTGTTGCTGTTTTTTCTGGTCGAATTCTGCTCGACTTTTCGCTCAAGTTCGGATATTCGGGCTTTCAACAATTTGATCTCCTGCGCCTGCATCAGTATGAGGCGTTGCAATTCACCGATAATTATTTGCTCAGGAGTTTGCATAATTTGTGCTGCAAAACTAAACCTGAAATTCATTATTTCAAAGAACGCAACCGCTTGTTTATCAACTTTTAAAATAATATTTGTTAGCATGGGCTGGATTTCAAAAAGGCAAAATAATACCAGCGAACCATCTTGTTAATTACCGCATAAAACTGTTAATAACGTTAATATTTACCACTGATTAGTAACATTATTTCTAATTGATTATCTGCGGCGGCCGCTGCCCCCGCTGCTTCCGCTTCCGGAGGGGGAACTGCCGCTGTTGCCTCCTGACCTGGCAGGCGGTGAATAGCTTCCGCCCTGGTTCGACGGTGCAGTGTAGGAGCCGGAATTCCCTGAGTGGGTTGGTGCCGTGTAATTGGAATTGGTGCGTGCCGGTTCGGAGTTGCCTGATGAACCGGTTCTGGTCGGGGTAGTGTACTGACGCGTAGTTGTGCCGGAATTGCCTGAATTATACCGTGTACCAGTATTCTGATTGGTCACCCTTGCGGCATTCTGGGTTCTGGGAGCAAGGTATTCCTGGCTTG
>CAIYES010000297.1 GCA_903925275.1 uncultured Bacteroidales bacterium | reverse complement strand
TCACCATTTCACCATTTCACCATTTCACCATTTATTATGAACATCCACAAACTCAACAACATCTTCGACCCACAACGGATTGCCCTGATCGGAGTTTCCACCAACCCCAACAGCGTGAGTGGAAAAGTGTTGATTAATCTTGTCAGTGGCGGATTCCGCGGCGTTGTATACCCTGTTAATCCTGACAATGAAGCGGTGATGGGCATTCCCTGTTATCCTTCTGTTGGTTCACTTCCCAAAATTCCCGATCTGGCCATTATCTGTACGGCGGCCGAAAAGGTTTTGCCGGCGTTGATAGAATGCGGTGAATTTGGTATCCGGGGGATCATCATCATGTCGGCCGGGTTCAAGGAAATTGGGGAAGAGGGGAAAAAACTTGAAGAGGCAGTGAAAAAAGAGATCCGCAACTATGAAGGGATGCGGGTTATAGGGCCGAATTGCTTAGGCATCATCGTACCCGGATTGAAACTCAACGCATCCTTTGCGGCCGACATGCCCAAGCCAGGAAATATTGCCTTCATTTCCCAATCCGGGGCATTGTGTACCTCTGTTCTCGATTGGGCTATTGACGGGAAAATAGGCTTTTCTCAATTTGTTTCCATCGGGAATAGCATCGATGTGGAATTTGGCGACCTGATCGATTATTTCGGAGAAGATGAAAATACCCATTGCATCATCCTCTATATCGAGTCGATACAGAATCCACGGAAATTCATGACTGCCGCCAGAGCCTTTGCCCGAAAAAAACCCATCATTGTTTATAAAGCCGGCAGATACCCCGAATCGGCTCAGGTTGCTGCCTCACATACAGGTGCGATGGCTTCGGAAGATGCGGTTTATGATGCAGCTTTTCAACGGGCAGGACTTGCCAGGGTATATGAGATCGGCGACATTTTCAGTGTAGCAGAACTGATAGGCCGAAGTAAGTTTCCACAGGGACCGCGGTTAGGCATCGTTACCAATGCCGGAGGTCCGGGCGTGATGGCTACCGACGCCCTGATAGCTGCAAACGGTCTTCTGGCGGAACTTTCCGAGGAGACCATGGCGCGGCTGAATGAAAATCTTCCCCTTTACTGGTCACACGGAAACCCGGTTGACGTTCTGGGAGATGCCCGCGCAAAACGCATTGCCAAAGCCACCCAGATCGTACTCAATGACAAAGGCGTTGATGCCGTATTGGTTATTCTTACCCCGCAGGCGATGACCAACCCGAATGCTACAGCGAAGGAAATCAGCGCCCTCGTTGCAGGTACTACGAAACCTATCCTGGCTGCCTGGCTTGGAGGACGAAGTATGCATGAAGCCGACGACATCCTCGTTGAAAATGGCATCCCGTCGTATAAGACCCCCGAACAGGCTATCAGGGCATTCATGACCATGGTGGCCTACAACCGTAACCTGGCAACACTTTACGAAACCCCCAAGGATATTCCGGTTGAATTTGACCTCGACCGCGGTCAACTCCGCGAGGCATTCAACCAAATGATCGCCGGGCAGGAGGCTATACTTCCTGAGAACATCTCCAAATCGATGCTTGAAAACTACGGGATATCCACCACAATCCCTTTTCTTGCTGAAAATGCGGAAGAGGCGGTGGAAATCTCTGTTCGAATCGGCTATCCGGTAGTTCTTAAAGTTCATTCGCCCGACATCACCCATAAATCGGACGTTGGCGGCGTACAGTTAAACCTTGGTACCGAAAACATGGTTCGTGCCGCCTATGAACGGATCATGGAATCGGTGAAAACAAAACAGCCTGATGCACGGGTAGAAGGAATAACCGTCCAGAAAATGGCCTCCCCGAAAGATGCGGTGGAAATGATCCTGGGAATAAAAAAAGACAGCGTTTTCGGGACTGTCCTGATGGTGGGAATGGGAGGACTGACTGCAGAATTATTTGGCGACAAAGCCCTGGGATTTCCTCCGCTTAACGAACGGCTCGCCCGTCATATGATCGAGTCGCTTAAAATTTATCCGTTGCTCAGAGGCTATCGGGGAGCTCCGCCAAAAAACACAGACAAACTTATCCAGGTATTGATCAGGTTATCATACCTGGCTGCAGATTATCCCGAAATTATCGAACTCGATATCAACCCATTGCTGGTAACCCCCGATGATGTTATTGCCCTGGATGCACGCATAGTGGTGGATCCGAACGTTCAATGGCGTAAAGATGACCCGTATTTCCACCTTGCACTGCATCCGTACCCTGAAAAATACGTAAAATCGACTGTTTTGCAGGATGGAACCGAAGTGCTCCTACGGCCGATCAAACCCGAAGACGAGCCACTCTGGCTTGAAATGCTTGGCGCTTGCTCCAAAGAATCGTTGTATAGCCGGTTCCGGTATTTTTTCCACTGGGAAACCCACGAGGTTGCCACACGCTACTGCTACATTGATTATGACCGCGAAATAGCCATTGTGGCCGAAATCGTCGAAAACGGACAAAGAAAACTGATCGGCGTAGGGCGTTTGGTCGCAGATCCTGACCATGAAACAGTGGAATATGCCATCCTGATCGTGGATGCATGGCAACAGAAAGACCTTGGAAATATCATCACCGATTTTTGTCTCGAAGTGGCCGAAAGCGGAAAACTGAAGAAAATTGTCGCACAAACAACCACCGACAACAAACGGATGATCTCTGTTTTTCAGAAACGGGGCTTCGGGGTGAAGATAAATAATCAGGATTCAACAGTTGACGTGGTTAAAGTGTTATAAAATTCAAGTATTTAACCCCGGTTTTTTTCAAAACCCGCCGGTCAGCGGGTTTTTTATCAATTTTAATTCGTAGTTTTGTATTCAGATTAATCCAAGTAATTTATAATGTGTATTTTATAAACTAAAACCATGAATTTCGAATTTACGGAAGAACAGATCATGATCCAGCAATCAGCCCGGGATTATGCCCAGCGCGAACTGATCAAAGACGTTTTGGAACGTGACGCCAAAGCTGAGTTTCCAACACAACATGTTAAAGCGCTTGCTGAATTGGGTTTCCTCGGAATGCTGGTCGACACCAAATACGATGGTGGCGGCATGGATACTGTTTCCTATGTGCTGGCTATGGAGGAAATTTCGAAGATCGACAGCTCAGTGTCTGTGATCATGTCGGTTAACAATTCGTTGGTTTGCTATGGGATTGAAGAATATTGTACCGAGGAACAGAAGGAAAAGTGGTTGAAACCGCTGGCCCGCGGTGAAAAAATCGGTGCATTTCTGCTTTCCGAACCGGAGGCCGGATCTGATGCCACTTCGCAGCGTACTACCGCCATCGATAAAGGCGATCATTACCTGGTAAATGGTGTGAAAAACTGGATTACCAACGGGAATTCAGCATCAACCTATGTGCTGATTGCCCAAACACATCCTGAAAAAAAACATAAAGGGATCAATGCTTTTCTGGTCGATCGCCATGCTCCGGGCATAACCCTTGGCCCTCATGAGGACAAGATGGGTATGCGCAGCAGCGACACCCACTCTGTTATGTTCACCGATGTGATCGTTCCCAAAGAAAACCGTATCGGGGAAGATGGATTTGGGTTCAAATTTGCCATGAAAACACTCGAAGGGGGCCGCATTGGCATCGCTGCGCAGGCTTTAGGCATCGCGCAGGGAGCCTATGAACGTGCATTGAAATATTCGAAGGAACGGAAGGCTTTTGGTACCGAAATTATCAACCATCAGTCTATTGCATTTAAACTTGCCGAAATGCATACCAGAATTGAAGCGGCACGCTATTTCTGTCTTAAATCGGCATGGCTGAAAGACCAGGGAAAACCCTATGGTACCGCCAGCGCCATGGCAAAATACTGGTCAGCCGAAACCGCCATGTATGTAACAACCGAAGCGGTTCAGATTCATGGAGGGTACGGTTATGTAAAAGAATACCATGTAGAACGGTTGATGCGCGAAGCCAAACTGACCCAGATCTACGAAGGAACCAGTGAAATCCAGCTGGTGATCATCTCCCGTGCGATTATGAATGACTGATTTTTTAAATACAAGATCGGTTGTAATTTTTCCAATGTGCCCTATTCTCCCTGTTTTGGTGAAATAGGCTTAAAACAGATGCTGACAGATGAAGATATCCGAAGTTTATAAACCACAGCACCATATCCGAATCGTCACGGCAGCTTCGCTGTTCGACGGACATGATGCCGCCATCAACATCATGCGCAGGATTCTTCAGGCCAGTGGAGCCGAGGTAATTCATCTTGGTCATAACCGGTCAGTTCAGGAGGTAGTCGATTGCGCCATCCAGGAAGATGCCCAGGCGGTGGCAATCACCTCCTACCAGGGCGGCCATATGGAGTATTTTAAGTACATGTTCGATCTGTTCCGGGAACGGAATTGCGGTCATGTGAAAATTTTCGGAGGAGGGGGAGGGGTGATTCTTCCGCATGAAATCAAGGAACTTCATGAATATGGCATCGCCCGGATCTATTCTCCCGACGACGGACGCACCATGACCCTGCAGGGGATGATCAACGACCTGCTTGAGCAATGCGATTTTCCGGTGGGCAATCAGGATGTATTTGATCTGGAAAAAATCCGGAATAAAGATTTTAAGGAAATCGCCGCGTTGATCTCTGCTGCAGAAAACTACCCGGAGAAGGGCAAACTTGTTTTTGAGAAAATTGAGCTCGAAGCGGCAGAAAAAGCCATCCCCGTCCTGGGTATTACCGGTACCGGAGGATCTGGAAAATCTTCGTTGGTCGATGAGATTGTTCGCAGGTACCTTGCCGATCTACCCGATAAAACCCTGGCCATCATCTCCATCGACCCTACCAAGAGGAAAACAGGCGGAGCCTTGCTGGGCGACCGCATCCGCATGAATGCCATTTTTAATCCAAAGGTTTACATGCGTTCACTTGCCACGAGGCAATCGAACCTGGCACTGTCGAAATATGTCCGTGATGCCATCAACATTTCAAAAGTTGCGGGATTTGACATGGTGATCGTTGAAACTTCCGGCATCGGGCAATCCGACACCGAAATCGTCGACCACAGCGATGTTACCCTTTATGTAATGACTCCGGAATACGGCGCTGCCAGCCAACTTGAAAAGATTGACATGCTTGACTTTGCCGATCTGGTGGCTATCAATAAATTCGATAAACGGGGAGCACTGGATGCCTTGCGGGATGTGAAAAAACAATACCAACGCAACCACAAATTCTTTGATATACCGATGGAGGAGATGCCGGTTTATGGTACCATTGCCTCCCAGTTCAACGATCCCGGGGTGAATGAACTGTATCGTGCCATCATCCATAAGATTAAAACAAAGACCCTGATTTCGTTACCTCCCCAATTCGATGCCGGAGTTGAATCAGGCGATAAAATTTCCATCATTCCCCCTTCCCGGATCCGTTACCTGGCCGAAATTGCCGAAGCCAACCGGAATTACAATCAATGGACAACCGATCAGGCAAAGGTAGCCCAACGGCTTTTTTCCATCGCGCTGACCATCGAAACACTGCGATCGGGCAACGCCCATCCTGACGGGGTCGGGGTTGGCACCTGCAACAAAACGGGCATGCTGCTTGAACTGGATATGCTGTATGAACAAACCCTCAGGGAACTTGATCCCGCAAATCACGAGATACTCAAGAACTGGAATGATAAGGTGAGTTCATACAAGGATGATTTTTATATTTACAAAGTCCGGGATAAAGAGATCAGGATAGAGACCCATTATGAATCGCTCTCCCGGATGAAAATCCCGAAGATTTCGTTACCACGCTATGAGGCATGGGGCGACATCCTGAAATGGAACCTGCGTGAAAATGTTCCCGGAGAATTCCCTTATGCGGCCGGCGTTTTTCCCTTCAAACGCGAGAGCGAAGACCCGACCCGCATGTTTGCCGGCGAAGGCGGACCGGAGCGAACCAACAAGCGTTTTCATTATGTATCCTCAGGAATGCCCTTTGTGAGGCTTTCCACCGCGTATGATTCGGTGACCCTGTATGGTTTTGACCCGGACATGCGTCCCGATATTTATGGTAAGATTGGCAATGCGGGGGTTTCCATTGCATGCCTCGATGATGCAAAAAAACTCTATTCCGGTTTCGATCTGGTAAATCCCAACACATCCGTTTCAATGACCATCAATGGTCCGGCGCCTGCCATGGTCGGCTATTTTATGAATGCGGCCATCGACCAGCAATGTGAGAAATATATCCGGCAGCATCAGATGGAAGAGGATGTTGAGAAAAAGATTAACGCGATTTACAAAAAGGCGGGCACCACGCGGCCATTGTACCAGGGCGAACTGCCTGAGGGAAATGATGGACTTGGTCTTTTATTGCTGGGGGTGACCGGCGACCAGGTATTGCCATCCGCAGTGTATGAGAAGATCAAAAAGGAGGCACTGACTCAGGTGCGCGGAACGGTTCAGGCCGATATTCTCAAAGAGGACCAGGCTCAGAATACCTGCATCTTTTCAATCGATTTTGCCCTGAAAATGATGGGCGATATCCAGCAATACTTTAACGATAACAACGTACGGAACTTCTATTCTGTCTCCATTTCCGGCTACCATATCGCCGAGGCCGGCGCCAATCCCATTTCACAACTTGCATTCACCCTGGCCAACGGCTTTACATACGTGGAGTATTATGTTTCAAGGGGTATGGATGTTAACAAATTTGCGCCCAACCTTTCCTTCTTCTTCTCCAACGGCATCGATCCTGAATATTCGGTGATAGGCCGGGTGGCAAGGCTTATCTGGGCCAAAGCCATGAAATTCAAGTATAAAGCTGATGCACGTTCGCAGATGTTGAAATACCATATTCAAACTTCCGGACGTTCACTGCATGCCCAGGAGATCGACTTCAACGATATCCGCACCACGCTGCAGGCGCTTTATGCCATTTACGACAATTGCAATTCGCTGCACACCAACGCTTACGACGAAGCCATCACCACCCCCACTGAAGAGTCGGTGCGCAGGGCCATGG
Source organism: uncultured Bacteroidales bacterium (assembly GCA_903925275.1). Lineage (GTDB taxonomy): Bacteria > Bacteroidota > Bacteroidia > Bacteroidales > FEN-979 > CAIVAT01. The sequence continues at coordinate 1,048 of CAIYES010000297.1, read as the reverse complement.
CCATTCAGATGATCATCAACCATGAATTGGGATTGGCGAAAAACCAAAATCCGCTTCAGGGAGCTTTCATCATCGAGGAACTCACAGACCTGGTTGAAGAGGCTGTGATGCTTGAATTCGAGCGGATTTCGGAACGGGGCGGCGTGCTTGGCGCCATGGAGACCATGTACCAGCGAAGCAGAATCCAGGAGGAGAGCCTCTATTACGAAACACTTAAACACACCGGAAAACTTCCGATCATGGGTGTAAATACGTTCCTGTCAAGCAAAGGTTCTCCAACGGTCATCCCGGGAGAAGTCATCCGGGCTACAGAAAATGAAAAACAATACCAGATTGCCATGCTCCGTCAACTTCATAAAACGAATGGGGAGAGTTCGGCGGTCATGATCGAAAACCTGAAGAAGGCTGCTATTAAAAATTGTAATATCTTTGAAAGCCTGATGGAGGCAACGAAATGTTGTTCCATCGGCCAGATCACCGATGCACTGTTCGAAGTAGGAGGACAGTATCGGCGCAATATGTAACCTATTAAAAACCTGTTGTATGACCCCGTTTAACATTTTGGTTGTCAATCCCAAGGATTTTCTTACGCAAGTTGCAGTATACCAGAATCACAAACTCCTTTACATGATCAGCCGCAAACATTCGGCCAATGAACTCATGCCTTTTAAAACGATTTATGATCAGGTTCAGTTTCGTAAAGAAAGCGTATTGAGAGATTTGAAAAACAATGATTTTTTCCTGGATGAACTTAAAATTGTGATTTCCCGCGGTGGTCTGATCAAACCTGTTCAATCGGGGGTATTTGCGGTAAATGACAGGTTGAGGATGGATTTGTGGTAATGGCGGTAATGGCGGCGTAGGAGGTAACGGCGGTTCAGATGGTTACGCCGGTACAGGTGGAAACGGTGGAAACGGTGGCGCAGGTGGAAACGGCGGTAATGGCGGTGCAGGGTAGTAACGAAGGGGTCAAGCCGTTGTCAAGGACGGATTGGATGCCATAAGGTTATTCCCACAAGGTGCACGGTATATGCCTACCATGTTACAG
>CAIYES010000296.1 GCA_903925275.1 uncultured Bacteroidales bacterium | reverse complement strand
TACAGCGATAATGATTGTTCAGATACCACATATTTTGTTTATAAATTCCTGTTTGATAATTTATATGTACCCAATGCATTTTCTCCTGATGACAAAACTAATCCATTAGAGTATACTGTTTTTCTTCCTAAAGGCGAGAATCTGATTGAATATCACCTCATGGTTTTTGATAAATGGGGACATTTACTTTTTGCAAATTCTGATCTCGAGAACGGTAGCCCTAAAACACCCTGGGATGGAACATACAACGGCCAGCCCATGCCACAGGATATTTACATGTGGAAAATCAATGCAACCTTCAGCAATCAAAAAACATGGGAGGGATCAGAAACAGGCAAGGGGAGTACTACGACAATGGGCACAGTTGCATTGATAAGGTAATTCAGGAGACAGCAATATGAAAAAGATAAAAAAAGTATTCCTGATAGCTCTTCTGACCGGTACAGCGATGCAACTTTTCGGTCAGGATCCAAACTATACGCAATTCACTAACAATCCGTTGTACTATAACCCTGCGTTTACAGGGTTATACACTGGAATCAGAGCGCGTGTTTCCTTTCGTGACCAATGGCCTGCTCTCCCCTATGATTTTAAGGCCTATCATTTCGAAGTGGACCTTGGCGCCAGGAGTTTACCCGGTTCCGGAGGGCTCGGTCTGTTTATCAACAGAGACAATGAAGGCATAGGGTTTATTAAAAATTTAAACATTGGCCTCTCATTCGCAGCAAGGATAAGGATTACTGAGCTTTCTGTCTGCCAGGTTGGCATTAAAGGCTCGTGGTTGCAAAAAAGCGTAAACTGGGATGATTTTGTGTTTTCTGATGCTCTTGATAAACGATATGGAACGATCTACGAGTCAGCTTTTCCCCGCCCAGACCAGAATGTACGCAACATGCCTGATTTCGGGGTTGGTTTCGTTTACCAGATTGCCAATGAAATGAAAAGTCTTTCCGGTACTTTTGGATTTTCCGCCGATCATCTGTTTGAACCTGATCAGTCATTTCTTCAAACAGCCAAGGCCCCCTTGCCACGAAAGTACGTCGGCCATGTTGAATTTATATACGCAATAGGCGAATCCAATGGCTTTAATGTTATGGATGATAATGCCCTTAAACTGAACCCAGGTTTCATTTATCAGAACCAGGGTGGGCTGACCTCCATTCAAGCGGGGTTAAATCTGACTAAATTTGGCATTAATGTAGGTGTCTGGTACAAAGGCGACTTTGGATCATACAGCAATAGTGCGTTTGTAGTATTGGCAGGTTACAGGTATTATATTGTGGATAATCTGGCGTTAAAATTCACATACAGTTATGATGCACAAATGGCTGGAGACTTGATGGGAACTGGTGGAGCTCATGAGATCAGCCTGATTCTGGATTTCAATAGCGAAAATCTATTCGGCGGAAGTTCTGGACGGTCAGGAGGTATAATGGGTGGTCAGGGCGGCGGGCGCCGTGGAGGAAATACCCACTGGGAATGCCCTGAGTTTTGGTGATGCCTTTACATGGGAACCATCAAGGTGATTTCCCTTGTGAAAGTTAATCAACCAAGTATAAGAAAAATATCCTTTACTATGTTGCTTCTCCTTATTTATCAGGAGTTTATCGGTTTTTTTTCGGTATCTCTACATGGAGAAAACGGGAGTGTTACTCTACCTGAAAAAACGTTGATTTTAAACCAATAATATTTATGCAATTCCCGGGGCAACGGTTGAGACATTTATTGACAGGGATTGACAGCCCTGGTAGCAAGCCATATTCGGAAACATGATCGACAATTTTTTTTTGTGAGATTATTTCCAGCGCCTTTACCTTAGAGTTACAGGGTAGCCCATAACCTGAAAAGTTGTAACCATATTTGAAGGAATTTTTTTAATACCATCAATTCAGATATGTCAAATCTGGTCGAAAAGAAATATTGATGTAAAGTAAGACTCAGAACATCCGGGAATGCATATATTTTAATGGAGATTATACAAGCCTGGTATGATTCAGGCATCTTTACCCGCTTAACGGTTCCATACCTGCAAATAAATTGTTATGGGTACTTATTAGTTCCTAAAAAACAAAACCGGCGTCAATAGCGGGTTTTGTGGTGCTAATCGTGGGCCCAACAGGACCCGCAACAGGTGATTGTTATACCAAAGCCACCCGTCAGCAGGTACAAAAGTGACTATAAGTTGTGTGCCTTGAAAATTAGGAATCCGATTCCCCAGCCAGATTTATTGCTTCAGGACTACAATAAGAAATATCTGATTGAGGACATACAGGCAGTTCTCAATGTTGAGGCACCAATCAGCAAGGAATTGCTTTGCAGGAGAGTTCTGGCAGCCTGGTCCATGGTTCGAATCGGTTCCAGGATTGAGGCATGGTTTGACGTCATTTTCGCCCAAATGGACATTAAGCATACAGATAAAGGAACTCGTTTTTTCTGGAAGACAAATCAGCTGCCTGAAAATTACGCCCTTTACCGTATTTCGAATAATGATGCTGACAAGCGGGATGCCCCTGATATACCACCAGAAGAAATTTCCAATGCAATCAGGGAAATTTTTGGAGAACCAGATTAGTCTGAACCGAGATGAACTGGTAAAAGAGGTCGCCCAAATCTTTGGTTTTGGCCGTACCGGAACCTTTGTCGAATCCGTAATGCTTGCAGGCTTTGAGAAGGCTGTAATGCGGGGTTTCGCGAGAGTTGAAGCTGAACGCGTTTACCTGGTTGAATAAGTTTGAGTACCTAAAAAAATGGTGATGAGTTCTTTTGTTGCAGTTGATTTTGAGACAGCACAACCTACCAGGTATTCACCTTGCGCCATTGAAATGGTGAAAGTTGTAGATGGTGTGATCACACAACGCATATTTACCCTCATCAGGTCTATTAAACAAAAAAAAACGAACTAATAAAGAATAACTATAAACATACTTATGAAAATCTCATAAGTCCTGGACAAAATTGATGAAATTCGAAAATGTTAAACTTTTCATGAAATAGAAGAATGCGGGTATGCAAAATGCATCTTAAATTTTATTGTGAATTTTTTTCTGTTTTTAGTATAATTTATCGACAATTATAGAAAATATCTTAACTTTACCCGGTCATCGTTTTACAAAATATTTGTATTTTCCTGATAAGCTGGGTAATGCAAATGAATTGATGGTTTTTTATTTTGTTTGGAATAAGTAATTTCAGGGCATAATTAAGTATTATGATTCGAAATTTCTCCATTATTCAATCTTTTTCTCCTATTTTCTTTCAGCCCCTGAAATTCGAAATATAGGGAGTTACTCTTCTCCAAAAAAAGATTCCTAACCGATTTCCGGCTACCCAATAGTATAGCCTCCTTATTTCCCTTTCTTTCATTAAAGTGTAGAATTTAAAACGATCATTATGGCAATAATTGACCTTGTTAGATGGTCTCCTCAAGGGAATCAGACCATCTATGCATACAGGTTTCCCGAAACAAATCTGAGTACCTACACCCAATTAATCGTCCAGGAATCACAAGAGGCGATATTATTTTCCAAAGGTCAGATCGTAGGGAAATTCGGTCCGGGTAAACATACATTGAATACCGAAAACCTTCCTATTCTGAGGAACTTATATGGTTTACCCTTCGGTGGTAAAAATCCATTTACAGCCGAAGTTTGGTTTGTAAACAAACTACAGCCATATAACATTGATTGGGAGATAGACAGGATGGATATTCATGATGCCGATTATAATGCCGGTATCCCTTTGGTTGCTAATGGGAGGTATGGCCTTAAGATCAATGATGCCGAGAGGTTCCTGGTAAAAATTGTAGGTACGAAGAATTTATACGAACAAAATGATCTGACAGACCAGTTTTTTGGTGAATTCTCATCCAAAACAAAATCCACGATCCTGCAATTTATGATCAATAACAGGATTGGTTTGAAGCAGATCTCTGCACATCTCGACAGTATTTCGGAACACCTTCGTGTGATCATGCAACCTTTTTGGGAAAATATTGGGTTCGAACTCACTAAATTTTATATCACAAGCATCGAAGTTGACAGTTCTACTGAGGTTGGGAAAAGAGTACTTGATGCTATTTCAAGACAAAGTGCACAGGCTATTGGTGGCTATACCTGGCAACAGTCCCAGGCGTTTGAAGTGGCGAAGGATGCTGTTGACGGGATGGCAAATAGCAGCGGTGGTTTACTTGGCGCTATTGTCGCTTCCAACATGATGGGGGGTATGGGTGGTGGCGGAGCGATGATGCAACCTCAATACAATCAACCAAATTTTAGCCAGTCTAATCCCAATACACAAGGCGGTTCCCAACAAGCTGTGATCCCATTAAAGGAGGTCTATTGTTCCAATTGCTCCAAGAAATTTGCAAATACGCTTAAATTCTGCCCGTTTTGTGGAGATGAATATTGTCCTTGTCCAAAATGCGGTACTGATAATGATAAGTCGGCCAAACGCTGCGTAAGTTGCGGACAGCAATTAATGGCAGATCAAAGCCTGTGTCCTAATTGCAATACGCCACTGGCAACCGGAGCGGGCTTTTGCGGTAACTGCGGGAAACCGGTATCGGAAGGAAAATGCACAAGATGCGGGGCTCAACTATCACCGGGTGTAAAGTTTTGTCCAAAATGTGGTCAGAAAGCATTATAACGTATAGCCTGTTTTTATGGACACAAAAAAAATATATTCAATTTTTCTCTTGCTGTGTGCAGAAGCTCTGATAATTATTTGCTTCCTGTACTTTGGACATAACCTTGAATCGAAGATCATCACACTAAATATCTGTGTAACCTCGATCATTCTATTACTGCTATATGCGGATATCGTCCTTCCCAGAATCAATCTGAAGGATAAGACTCAAAAAACCATTGGGATTCTTGGTGTTCGTGGAGTGGTGGTATTTGTTTATATGTTTCTTGCCATTGGCGCCATGATCATTTTCAATATTGATAAACCTGTTGAATTCAACACACAGCTTATTGTTCACGGGATAATATTACTCATTCTGGGAACTGGATTGTATTATACGATGGCTGTCGCCGAAAAGGTCGTCGAGGTAAACTACGAGGAGAAAAATAACCGGGGTCGTATCGATGAGATGAAAAAAATAACCAAAGAAGTACAGATTAAACTTGACAAAATGAAAAACATCCCGGGAGCTGTCACCGAAAAAATAAATATGCTCCAGGATAATTTGAGGTTTCTGTCTCCTTCAGATAAAGCAGATGCAATTTCGCTTGAGTCAGATTTTATAAACGAAATGAAAATCTTATGGAGTGTCCTTTTTAATGTTCCACCTGATTATGATGCGATCAATGAACAGATCGGAAATTGTGAAAGGGTATATAAAGAGCGAAAACAACAATACTCGAATTAATCATCATTAAAATCTTTTTGGTATGAAAGGAAAAATCTTTTCCGAATCAAATAATATCTATCAGGACCAGGCGCGGATATTATATAATTATTACCAGCAGATGGCCGAAAAAATCGTTCAGGAAGAAGAACGTTACGAGAAAGAAATTGCAAAGCTTGAGGAAGAAAAAAGTGTTCTCGGACAGGATTTATCAAATGCCAGGTTATGGAAGTGGGTACTTTGTATCCTGATCATACC
>CAIYES010000295.1 GCA_903925275.1 uncultured Bacteroidales bacterium | reverse complement strand
TAATAACGTGTGATATCACCTTTTCCCTCCCTGATAACCACCATTTCATCTCCGGTGCAATCAATCACCGTCGATGGGATATTTCCACAATGGCCCGAATCAATTACGATATCCACTAACTTATGAAACCGTTCATAAATCAACTCAGGATCAGTCTGATAGTCAATAATTTCATCTGATGAGTGAATAGATGTCGTCATAATTGGATGGCCCAGAAGCTCCACGATTTGTATCGGTACCTTATGATCCGGGATGCGGATTCCAACTGTTTTTTTCTTGCTCTGGAAAAAATGAGGTACATCACTGGTTGCATTCAGAATAAAGGTGAATGGCCCTGGCAGGGCGTGACGCATCACTTTATAGGTGTGATTCGGTATGGGCTTTGCATAACCAGAGAGCTGGCTGAGGCTGCTGCATACAAAAGAAAAATTAGCTTTCTCACGTTTGATCCCCTTGATCTGTGCAACCCTGTCAACAGCACGAATTTGGGTAATATCACAGCCCAAACCATACACAGTATCAGAGGGATAAATGATAACCCCTCCCCGGCGCAAACAGTCGACAACAATCTTCAACTGCCGTTCACTGGGATTGTCGGGATGGATCTTCAGCAACATGGTTTGAAAGTGAAATCAAATGTCAGGTAGCGTATTGAATTTCGAATTTCGAATTACGAATATTGAATATCGAAATTTGTATTTTGCACTTTGCACTTTGCATTTTGAATTTCATTTTCGCTCTTCTTATTTCGTAATTCGATATTCAAAATTCCATATTCGATATTCAATGAAAAATGGGTAAGCCCCTTATATCGCACCGCTCAACCATCATGCCCTTGCTTTCTTCCAAACCTGGGGGAGTTAGTTGGGAGCTGGTCGTATAAGACTTACCCGCTGCAAAAATACAAATTTTCCGGCCTCTTTCCACAGAGTAGTTTATTTTTTTGTATGTTTGCCATGAAATGCTCAGACAAACTCAGTTTTTTGAGGCTTTGTGTGATAATAACAGGCATTCCATCTGACCCCTGAAATCAACCCAGTTTTCAATTGTAACCATTTAAAAATCTCATCCCATGGAAGAAAAACAACGTACTGGTATGTCCAACGGACTTTTTTATGGAGCGATCACCGGCGTGGCCTTGATCATTTTTTCACTCATCATGTTCCTGTTGGATTTGTATTTAAACAAATCGGTAAGCTGGATAAGTTATCTTGTGCTCGCCGCTGGCATGCTTTATGGAACCCTTGACTACCGTAAAAAGCACACCAATGGATATATGACCTACGGGAAGGCTTTCACTGCATGCTTTTGGATCGGCCTATTTGCGGGAATCATTGCTTCTCTGTATATGTTTGTGTTTGCCCAGTTCATCCATCCGGGTTTTGTGCAGGAATTACTCGATCAGGCCCGTACAAATATGTTGGCGGCCAAACCGGATATGTCGGAAGAACAGTTGGAGCAGGCAATTTCAATGACTGCAAAATTCATGTCACCTGTGATGATGTCAATCTGGGGAATAGTCGTATATGCCGCAAGCTCTGCAGTAATCGGATTGATCCTGGCAATTTTTCTGAAAAAAGAAGATCCTGCCTTGAATGCATCAATATAATCCGCCGCGGATGAATGTTTCGATCATAATACCTCTCCTTAACGAAGCAGAATCTCTGCCTGAACTGGCCGCCTGGATCGACCGGGTGATGCTGGCTAACCATTATTCCTATGAGATCATATTCGTCGACGATGGCAGCAAAGATCTTTCCTGGAAAGTCATTGAAGAGCTGAAGAACAGCAATTCCTGCGTGAAGGGAATTAAATTCCGCCGGAATTATGGAAAAGCTGCTGCCCTCAACGTTGGCTTCATAGAGGCAACAGGTGATGTGGTTTTTACCATGGATGCCGATCTGCAGGATAGTCCCGATGAACTGCCTGAAATGTACCGGATGATTATGGAACAGGGATACGATCTTGTTTCGGGCTGGAAGAAAAAACGCCATGATCCCATTTCCAAAACAATACCGACAAAATTTTACAATTGGTCGGCACGGCGAATGTCGGGAATCAAACTGCATGATTTCAATTGCGGGTTGAAAGCCTACAGAAATACTGTTGTGAAAAGCCTGGAAGTTTATGGTGAGATGCACCGCTACATTCCATTTTTAGCCAAATGGGCCGGATTTTCAAAGATAGGGGAGAAGGTAGTACACCATCAGAAAAGGAAGTTCGGGAAGACCAAATACGGACTCGATCGCTTTTACAAAGGATATCTCGATCTGGTGACCATCACGTTTACTTCACGCTTTGGCAAAAGGCCCATGCATTTTTTCGGACTGTGGGGAAGCCTGATATTTCTGGCCGGATTCATTATTGCCGGCTATCTTGCATATGAAAAATTCTTTCATCAGGCCTTTAAGATGACCGAACGGCCTCTGTTTTTCTTTGGATTGCTCGCCATGATAATCGGAACTCAATTGTTTGTCGCAGGATTCCTGGGTGAACTTGTCTCAAGAAGCTCTTCCGACCGGAACCATTACCTGATCGAAGAGAAACTTGGGTTGGGCAACACCGATAATATCCTATAGATTATTTATCATGGAGTCCTTGTGCAGGGTAGCTTTCCTTAAAACGGTTTCGATTTTTTCAGAATCGCCCGAATCTCTTTTACGGGTAATTGCTGATAAACTTGTTGAGATGGAGGTTGCAGAAGGAGAGCATATTGTCCTGAAAGGCGAATTGGGTGATGCCATGTATATCATTGCAGATGGCCGGGTTAAAGTGCATGATGAAGACTATATCTTCTCGGTTCTGAAAAAAGGAGATGTCTTCGGAAAATATTACCTGCTTGATAAAAAGGAACGCTCTGCTACAGTAACGGCTCTTTCACATTCCTACCTGTTTCGTTTTAGCCAGGAATTATTCAACTCCGTTGTCAGGAATGAGAACACCGTCATTACAGGTGTGTTAAAAACACTCGTCGACCGGTTGCGTGACATGAATATTGCTGAAGAGCAATTGGCAGCTCAAAATCGTTTGATCGCCACACAAAAAGAGGAACTTGAAAAGCAGAAAAAGGAGTTGATCGAACTCAATGCCACCAAAGATAAATTCTTCTCAATCATTGCCCATGACCTGCGAAGCCCCATCAGTACTTTGGTGTCATTATGTGAAATACTGCGGACAGATGCAGACCTGCTCTCTGGAAAGGAGACACATGAAATCTTATTTAGTCTGCATGATCTTTCGGGAAATTATCTGAAATTGCTCGATAATCTGCTTCAATGGGCTAGTATTCAGACAGGAAAGATAATGGCAAACCCTGAAAAATTTAATGTTGTCAGTGTCATCGTTGAAGTTATCGGATTTTATAAAATCCTTGCTTCGAGTAAGCAGGTCAACCTGCATTCTGCAGCTGAAGGTGATATCAATGTGTTTGCCGATAAAAACATGATTCGGACCGTTTTGAGAAATTTGGTATCCAATGCTTTGAAATACACCAACATGGGTGGTACTGTCGCGTTGGGAGTCACGCTGTTGCCTGACATGATTGAAGTGTATGTTAAGGATAGCGGCATCGGCATGGATGCTGAAACGGTTGAAAAACTCTTTAAACTTGATCGAACTTTTTCAACTGTGGGCACTGCCAACGAACAGGGAACCGGTTTGGGATTGATTTTGTGTAAAGAATTCGTTGAAATAAACAATGGATCTGTTCATGTTGAAAGTGAACCTGGAAATGGTTCCACATTCCGTTTTACACTGCCATTGAGTGAATAACAGGATGACTCAACCCAAAAAAATTGTGCTGATCGGCTCTGCCTTTCCGTTACGGGGCGGACTGGCCACCTTCAACGAACGCCTGATCCGCGAATACCGCAACAATGGGGCAAATGCATACATTTACACCTTTAGCCTGCAGTATCCATCCCTGTTATTCCCCGGAAAAACTCAATTCTCCTCCGAACCAGCACCTGAAAATTTACCTGTTTTTATCAAAGTAAACAGTATAAATCCCTTCAATTGGATCAAAGTCGGGCTGGAACTTAAAAAGCAAAAACCTGATTTGGTTATTGTTAAGTACTGGATGCCCTTTATGGCTCCCTGCTTTGGTACCATATGCCGGATAATAAAAAGTAACCACCATTCCCGCATTATTACAATTATCGACAACCTCATTCCGCACGAACGTAGATTTGGCGACAAGCTGCTATCCGGTTACTGGATTGGCTCGGTCGACGGCTGCATTGCCATGTCACGGTCGGTGCTTGATGACCTGGAAACATTCGATACAACGAAGCCCAAATGCTATTGTCCGCACCCGCTGTACGACAATTTTGGGGCATCCATTCCGAAAGAGGAGGCATTGGCGAGGTTGCAGCTCGATCCGTCATTTCACTACATTCTCTTTTTCGGATTTATCCGCGATTACAAAGGGCTCGATCTGCTGTTGAAGGCCTTCGCCGATGAAAAGCTGAGCCAAATGAAAATCAAACTATTGGTTGCCGGAGAATTCTATTGCGATCCCAAACCGTACCAGGAAATCATCACACAATACCACCTTGAAAATCAGGTGATCATGAGCAATGATTTTATTCCTGACAGTCAGGTGTTAAACTATTTTTGTGCGGCAGATCTTGTGGTACAGCCATATAAAAATGCTACCCAAAGCGGCGTGACTCAAATTGCTTATCATTTCAACAAACCCATGATCATCACCAATGTGGGAGGATTAGCCGAGTTCGTGCCGCATGAAAAGGTCGGATTTGTGGTTGAACCCGACCCCGGTGAAATTTCCGGAGCAATTTTGCGTTTTTATAGTGAACATAAGGAAACAGAGTTTTCTGTCAATGCCTCTATCGAAAAACAGAAATACTCCTGGGGAAAAATGGTCGATGCGATCGGAAAAGTTGCGGAAGGATAATTATTGACATCATACTTCATAAATTTTTACCTTTGAGAGTCTGTTTAAATTTTTATTTTGTTATTTTTTTGTGTAGGACTGTGCCGTAGGCATTTAATATGGGTAGAAATCAAATATTCAGGGACATATCGTCCCGTACGGGACGAAATAATTCATCTTTTCCTGTTTTTCTACCCATATAAAATCCCTGAAGGGATTTAAAAACAAATTTAAACAGTCTCTGAGTTGTAATCTTGATTTTTGAATTTTCAGTTTTGAACCATTAACCATGATCATACGAAGCAAAGCCCCGTTGCGCCTTGGTTTGGCCGGAGGTGGCACCGATGTGGCTCCGTTTTCAGAACTCTATGGAGGGGCAATACTCAATGCCACCATCAGCATGTATGCCTATGCCAGCCTGCAACCCAGAACCGACGGCAGGATTGTACTTAATTCCCTTGATAAAAAGGAGTATTACACACTCGACACGGCTGATCAGCTTGCCATTGACGGTAACCTTGACCTGCACAAAGGCGTCTATAACCGGATTGTCCGCGATTTTTCACACAAACCGCTGTCATTTGAGCTATCGACTTATGTGGATGCCCCACCGGGATCCGGTCTTGGAACCTCTTCAACCCTGGTCGTTGCCATCGTTGGTGCTTTTGCCGAATGGCTCAATCTGCCAATGGGTGACTATGACCTCGCACATCTGGCTTACGAAATCGAACGATCCGATCTCGGCATGGCAGGAGGGAAGCAGGATCAGTATGCCGCTACGTTCGGAGGTGTAAATTTCATGGAATTTTCAAAAGATGACAAGGTGATTGTGAACCCCCTTCGGATCCGGGAAAAGTACCTAGATGAACTGGCACACAACCTCATCCTTTATCACACTGAAACCAGCCGGTTATCCTCGAAAATCATTGAGCAGCAAACGAAAAATGTGCTGGCAAAAAATGTAAAATCGCTGGAAGCGATGCATAAACTGAAGGAGCAGGCTGTCATGATGAAGGAAGCTATCCTGATGGGTGAACTGGATAAAATCGGGAAAATTCTCGATTTTGGCTGGCAATTCAAAAAGAACCTGGCCGAAGGAGTAAGCAATGCATACATTGATGAGATTTATGATACAGCCATGAAAAACGGTGCCACCGGAGGCAAGATATCCGGCGCAGGCGGCGGCGGATTCATGTTCTTTTATTGTCCCGAAAATAACCGTTCAAAGGTGATCGGGGCCTTGAGTAAATTTGGCGGGCAAACCAAACGATATGAATTTACATCGAGAGGGCTGGCCACGTGGACGATATAAAATGGTGAAATGGTGAAATGGTGAAATGGTGAAATGGTGAAATTTGAAATATTGATTTTGTAACGATGTTTTTTTTCATAAAATACAGATATTCTTTTTCTTATGAACAATTTATTGGATTTGGCAAAATTACGGTACTCTGTCAGGAACTTCATGGACCGGCCGGTGGAAGAGGAAAAGCTGCAATATATCCTTGAATGTGGCAGAATAGCGCCATCGGCGGCAAATTGTCAGCCATGGCATATCATTGTGATCCGAGATCTGGAAATGCGAAAAAAACTGTGTACAACCTACAACCGTTCCTGGTTAATCCAGGCTCCGGTGATCCTCATTATATGCGGCGATCACCATATTGGATGGAAACGGAATGATGGAAAAGACCATACCGATATCGATGCCGCAATAATCGTCGATCACATGACCCTTGCTGCGACCGAACAGGGATTGGGAACCTGCTGGATTTGCAATTTCGATGCTCGTCAATGCTCTGAAATGCTGCATTTGCCGGCAAATATCGAACCCATTGTATATCTTCCTATTGGATATCCCGGAAAGGAGCCTGACGACAGAAACCGGCATCTGGTACGAAAAAAAATGCAGGAGATTGTTCATCTGGAAAAGTTTTAAAAGAAAGAACTTACTATTTTTAGAACCGATCGTTATCGGAATACCTGAATCAGTCATTTACAATTCAATATTTATAACATGCGTATCATCGAATGCATCAAAGAATCAATTGATGTCAAACAAAAAATGATGGTGAATTCGTTTCTCATCAGTGAAATTCGTAAACTCTCGGTGGCTTGTACCAATGCTTTTTCGCGTGGAAACAAAGTCCTGTTTTGCGGAAATGGTGGCAGTGCCGCCGATGCACAGCACCTGGCTGCCGAATTTTCAGGAAGATTTTATTACGACCGGCCACCATTGCCATCGGAAGCCCTTCACGTGAATACATCATATCTCACCGCTGTGGCCAATGATTATGCCTATGATGAAGTTTATGCCAGGCTCCTCAAGGGGATCGGTAAGAAGGGGGATATACTGATCGGGCTCTCTACTTCCGGCAATTCAAAGAATATCATCCGTGCGTTTGAAGTTGCACAGGAAATGGATATTATTACGGTGGCCTTTACCGGTGAAACCGGCGGTAAGCTGCGTGAGTTATCTGATTTTCTGATCAATGTTCCTTCCCAGGACACTCCGCGGATACAGGAATCACATATTATGATCGGTCATATTATTTGTGAACTGGTAGAATCAACCTTGTTCCCAAAAGAGGGTTGATCGTGGAGGCAATTATTCTTGCCGGAGGATTTGGAACCCGGTTGCAAAAACTGGTCAGTGATGTGCCCAAATCCATGGCGCTTATCAACAAACGGCCTTTTCTTGAATATCTGTTCGACTACCTCATCTCTCAGGGAGTTACAAGAACCGTACTTTCTGTGGGCTATAAACATGAGATCATTCTCGGCCATTTTAAGAAAAAATATAAATCACTTGAGATTGACTATGTGGTTGAATCAGAACCGCTAGGCACAGGCGGGGGGATTCGTCTGTCATTCTGGAAAATCCGCGGGAACCGGGCTTTGGTGTTAAATGGGGATAGTTTATTCCGGGTTGATTGCCAGGCCATGATGGATTTTCACCTGAAAAAAAGAGCCGATGCTACACTCGCACTGCGAAAATTGAATGAAACCGGCCGTTATGGGAGGGTTTCAATCAATCGTACCAGGCGCATCACGGGGTTTGCCGAAAAAGATGAGCAGGCCGGACCCGGCTATATTAACGGTGGGGTTTATATCATTGAAAAATTGTTCCTGATGGAGCCTGACTACCGAGGACGGTTCTCAATCGAAAAGGAGTGTTTCGAACGATCCTATGCCGATTCAAAGATGTATGGATTCCCGGCCAACGGCTATTTCCTGGATATTGGAATTCCCGAAGATTATAACAGAGCACAACATGAGTTTGCAGAATTTAAAGATTGACCACAGTTGGACATTGTTTCTCGACCGGGATGGGGTGATCAACCGGCGCATCGCCTATGATTACGTAAAATCGTGGGATCAGTTTGAATTTTTGCCCGATGTGCCGGAAGCGATAAAAATGTTTTCCCGGGTATTTGGAAAGATCATCGTGGTAAGCAACCAGCAAGGGATTGGAAAAGGGCTGATGACTGAACCTGACTTGCAATCCATTCATCAACGCATGATCGGGGAAATCGGACATGCCGGAGGAAAAATTGATGCAGTGTTTTTCTCTCCGCATCTGAAATCCGACGGATCAGTCATGCGTAAACCCAATATTGGCATGGCTTTGAAGGCCCGTATACAATTTCCCGGCATTGGTTTCAAACGTTCAGTCATGGCCGGCGATTCACTTTCTGACATGTTTTTTGGTAAACGTGCCGGGATGAAAACCGTGTTAATTTCATCCGACATGGCCATTGCAAAGCAACATGCCCGTCAAATCGATTATCTGTACCCCGACCTTATCTCCTTCGCCCATGCTCTGTAACGCTCACCATCTCACCATTTCACCATTTCACCATTTCACCATCTCACCATTTAATCTCCCCCTCCCTTGAGTCCAACCATCATCCTGATCTGTTTTCTTACCTATACAGCGATTCTGTTTATAATCACCTGGTTTACTTCGCGAAAGTCTACCAACCGCAGTTTCTTTCTGGGAAACAAGGCTTCGCCATGGTTCGTCGTTGCCTATGGTATGATTGGCGCCTCCATGTCGGGGGTTACTTTCATGTCGGTTCCCGGATGGGTGGGCACCGCCGGTTTTTCGTACATGATGGTGGTGATAGGATACGTTTTTGGATACATCGTCATTGCAAGGGTTTTACTGCCACTCTATTACCGGCTAAACCTCACTTCCATATACTCCTATCTGGAAACCCGGTTTGGATTCTGGTCGTATAAGACCGGCGCATTTTATTTCATCCTGTCACGAGTTATCGGTGCATCTTTTCGCATGTTTCTGGTAGTGAATGTTCTTCAGATATTTATTTTTGATGCATGGCATATCCCATTCTTTGTAACGGTTCTCATTTTTATCATCCTCATTTTGCTCTATACCTTTAAAGGAGGTATCAAAACGATTATCTGGACCGATACCATCCAAACCACATTCATGCTGTTGTCGCTGGTAATGTCGATTTGGCTGATCATCGACAGCATGGGATTGAACCTGGGAGAGATGATCAACAAAGTTTATTTGAGTAGTTACTCGAAAATCGTTATTACGGACCTGAGCGATAAACGATTTTTTTTAAAAGAGCTCTTCAGCGGTGCTTTTATCGCCATAGTGATGACGGGGCTTGACCAGGAGATGATGCAGAAAAACCTGAGCTGCCGTTCCCTGAAGGATGCCCAGAAAAACATGTTTACCTTCACAGGAATCATGTTATTCGTCAATTTTGTGATCCTTTTTCTGGGTGCATGCCTGTATCTTTTTGCCTCATCCAAAGGAATTAACCTGCCTGCAAAATCCGATGATCTTTTCCCGGTTATTGCGATCAATCATCTCGGACCAGTTGCAGGACTTGTCTTTCTGATCGGATTAATCTCAGCAGCTTATCCGAGTGCCGACGGAGCATTGACTTCACTGACTACCTCATTCAGCATTGATTTTTTGGGGATAAACAAAAGGAATGACGTTGCTGAACATGAAAAAAAACACATTCGGCAAATGGTCCATATTGTTTTTGCAATAATATTATTGATGGTTATTGTTTTATTCCGAACCATCAACGACCGTGCAGTGATCGATAAATTATTTACAGTTGCCGGGTATACCTATGGACCCCTGCTCGGTCTATACAGCTTTGGATTATTCACAAAATTTGCAGTCCACGATCGCTGGGTTCCATTGATTGCACTGCTTTCTCCGCTGATATGCTTTTTCCTGAGCACCTATTCTGTTGATATCTTTAATGGGTATCGCTTCGGATTTGAACTCTTAATTTTAAATGGATTTATTACATTTGCCGGATTACTGCTTTTGCGGAAACATCGTGACCGGAAAGAGCGTGACAATTCAACCAATGCTCCCGACACCCATTCCCCAAAAAGGATGGGGGCGTAAATCCCTCTCTTTGATGGAAGGGATTCAGGGTGGCTTATTTTAATTTAACCTTAAAAAACCGACTTTAATGGATAATTTAAGATTTCGTGCCCTTGAAATGGCAATGACAAGGAAAAAACATAAAGTAAAATTTCCCAAGCTAAAGGCTTCCGAATATTTCGGTGAACTTACCTTTAACAAAGCCGCAATGCGTGAATACCTTACCGAGGAAGCCTTTACGCAGGTGATGAATTCAATTGATAAAGGAGAGAAGATTGACCGTAAAATTGCTGACCAGGTGGCGGCGGGTATCAAAGCATGGGCCATCAGCAAAGGGGCAACGCACTATACACACTGGTTTTTGCCCCTTACCGGAGCCACGGCTGAAAAACACGATGCATTTGTTGATCCTGTGGAGGGTGGACAAGGCATTGAAAAATTCAGGGGTAGCGAACTAACCCAACAGGAGCCGGATGCGTCAAGCTTCCCGAGCGGAGGAATCCGGAGTACATTTGAAGCTCGCGGTTACACAGCCTGGGATCCGACTTCGGCGGCTTTCATCATGGATCGTACCCTTTGCATTCCAACGGTTTTTGTTTCATATACCGGCGAAGCACTCGACTTTAAAACACCCCTGCTCAAAGCAATTTATTCCATTGATAAGGCAGCGGTGGATGTTTGCCAGTATTTTGACAAGGATATCACCAAGGTTTTTGCAACATTGGGATGGGAACAGGAGTATTTTCTTGTCGACAGTGCATTGTTCCTGGCCCGTCCCGACCTGGTGCTTACTGGCAGAACCTTGTTCGGACACTCCTCTGCCAAAGATCAGCAGTTGGAAGACCATTATTTTGGAACAATCCCGCAGCGGGTACTTGCTTTCATGCAGGAATTTGAGTTTGAAGCACACCGGCTTGGCATACCCGTAAAAACACGACATAACGAGGTAGCGCCTAACCAGTTTGAATGTGCTCCGGTATTCGAAGAGGTCAACCTCTCCATCGACCACAACCAATTGATGATGCATCTTCTCGATAAGGTTGCAAAACGTCATGACTTTACAGTATTGTTGCATGAAAAACCTTTTGGTGGCGTCAACGGATCAGGCAAGCATAACAATTGGTCATTGGCGACCAATACACGCGAAAATCTGTTGTCACCGGGAAAAACCACAAAAAGCAACCTTCGTTTTCTGACATTCTTAGTCAACATTGTGAAAGCGGTCCATGAACATGCTGATCTGATCAGGGCAATCATTGCTTCACCGGGAAACGATCACCGGCTTGGCGCTAACGAAGCTCCGCCGGCAATTATTTCGGTTTTCATCGGCGCTCAGCTTACTCAGATGCTTGATGCAATTGAAAAGGCTGATTCTCATGTGTTTATAAATTCTGAAACTGACAGCGGTTTGTTGAAAAACCTGCCAAAAATTCCAGAAATCCTACTCGATAACACCGATCGTAACCGGACTTCACCCTTCGCCTTTACCGGAAACAAATTCGAATTCAGAGCCGTGGGATCAGCCCAAACCTGCGCTCCTCCAATGATCGTTCTGAACCTGATTGTTGCCGACCAGTTGCGTAAGTTCAAAATTGAAGTAGATGAATTGATTGCAAAAAAAGTAAGTAAGGATCATGCCATCTTTCAGGTTATCAAGCGTTATATTAAAGAATCGAAAAAAATCAGGTTTGAAGGAAATAATTATTCAGAGGAATGGATAAAGGAAGCTGCAAAACGTAATTTGTCTAATTTTAAAACCACGCCCGAAGCATTAAAGGCCTTCGTAAATAAAAAATCGGCCGATCTGTTCGAGCGGAACAATGTGCTTTCAAAACGCGAATTGATGGCACGGCATGAGATCAGGCTGGAAAATTATACGAAAAAATTACAGATTGAATCTCGTGTGCTGAGCGACCTTGCCGGAAATCACATCATCCCGGTGGCAATCCGCTATCAAAACACCCTGATTGAGAATGTGAAAGGATTGAAGCAGGTGCTCGACCTGAAGACCTATGGAAAACTCTCGCAAAATCAGATGGAAACGATCACTGACATTTCAGAGCACGTTGATAAGATCAAGACCTATGTGAATCTGATGCTTGAAGCAAGAAAGGAAGCCAACCGTATCCAGGAACCGGAAGAAAAGGCTTTTGCATATTGCGAAAAGGTTCTGCCATTTTTTGACGACATTCGTTACCATGTTGATAAACTTGAATTACTTGTTGATGATGAGCTTTGGCCGTTGCCGAAATACCGTGAACTGTTATTTACCCGATAAAATCCAATATATGAAGAGAATCTTTGTAATGACAATCATGGCGCAACTCGTAATGGTTTGCTCGGTTATCGGTCAGATCAACGTTTTGCATATTGATAATAACGCTGCACCTCAGACAAAGGAGGGTATTTTTTATTCTCTGCCCCGCACTGTTGTGAGAGTTGATGTGAACATTGACAGGATAGAGAATTACCGGGGACCATATTCGGATTTTTCACTGCGTTTTCTCGGACTGAAAAATGTCATTTCAGCCAATTCCATTGATTATAAAATTAGCGAAATCACGATAACAACCTATCCTGAGCCTGATCCGGACCAATATTATTTTATTGAACTTGGCGATAAAATTTCAAAAGGAGAGAAGGATCAACTGCTCTCGATGAGTGAAGACGGGCTGATTCTTGGCACTATTCCCGGGAATTCCGACACGCTTACGGGTTCAATGCAATTGAAGAAAAAGGCAGAAGTGCCACCGGATTATGACAAGGATGCATTTGGAGAGCTTTTTAAATACTCTGCAGATGTGAGTGTTTTCGAGAAAGTCGATACCATCATCCGTAAGATCAATATCGATACCATGACTGTTGAACGTCAGTATTTGAAAAAAACAATTGTTGAAAAATCTCCGGAACAAAAGGCCAGAGAAGCAGCTGACTTCATCTCAAAAATTAAAGATAGCCGTTACACCCTTATCAGTGGACAGCAGGAAGTGAGTTACAGCAGAGAAGCAATTGAATACATGGATGTGCAGTTGAAGACAATGGAAAAGGAATATTTGAAGTTGTTTACCGGGATCAGTCTTCACAAGAGTATGTCGTTTAGCTATAAGTATATTCCTGTTCCCAACCAGATTAATACAGAGATCCCGATATTCAAATTCCTTAAATCAAAGGGTGTTATTGATCTGGATGAACCTGGCGGTAAGGTAGTAACCATTAAAATCCAACGGGTTGGTAACACAAATACGGTTGCAAATTACCTGAATAAAGCCGAAAAGGATACAAAGATTCATGGATTTTCATATCGCATCCCTGAATTGGCGCGTGTTTCTGTAAAGCTGGATGAAAACACCCAGGAGGAGACCCAATGCCTGGTAAGCCAATTGGGCGTTGTTACCTATTTACCTGCCAGTAAGTGGGAATTACAGTACCACAAGGAAACGGGTGGAATTAAAGGATTGAAGATTCAATAACTTGCTTTCCTGATTCTGATCAGTTTTTCAAGCAGTTTTTCAAGCAACTCGAGTGGTAGCATGTTTGCACCATCCGATTTGGCATTGGCCGGATTGGGATGTGTTTCAATAAAAATCCCGTCTGATCCAACGGCAATTGCTGCCTTCGCAATAGTTTCAATGAGATCGGGCCGCCCACCCGTAACGCCCGATGGCTGGTTCGGTTGTTGCAGGGAATGCGTGATATCAACTACAACAGGAACCCCGGTCGTTTTCATCTCCGGAATATTCCTGAAGTCGACAATAAGGTCATGGTAGCCAAAGGTTGTACCACGTTCGGTGAGCATTACATTTTTATTGCCGGTCTGTTCCACTTTCTGAACCGCAAACCGCATTGATTCCGCCGATGCGAATTGTCCTTTTTTTATATTGACCGCCTTGCCTGTCTTTCCGGCCGCAATCAGTAACTCGGTTTGCCGGCAAAGAAAAGCCGGGATTTGTAATACATCGACAAACTCTGCAGCAAGGCAGGCCTGTTCCTCGGTATGGATGTCCGTTAAAACGGGGACACCTAATTCAATGCCCACCTGCCTGATCAACTTTAACGCTTTCTCCAGCCCTATTCCTGTAAACGAATCGGATCGTGAACGGTTTGCTTTCTGATAAGATGCCTTGAAAATAAACGGGATGCCCAGCCGGTCGGTGATTTTCCTGATATGACTTGCAATTTGCATTGACATCACTTCATCTTCGACCACGCATGGGCCGGCAATCAGGAAGAAACTTCCACTTTTGTTATTCTTCAGGTCGGTATAAAAGGTGTTGTCCATAGTTTTGGGGGGGCAAGGAGGTTACAAAGAAAACGGTGAACGGGTAAACGGGTGAACGGGTAAACGGGTGAAGGGGTAAACGGGTAAACGGGTAAACGGGTAAACTGGTAAACTGGTAAACGGGTGAACGGGTAAACGGGTAAACAGGTGAACAGGTGAACAGGTGAACGGGAAAACAAGTGGACATTTTTCTGCATTGTATTCATTGCTTGCATTGCTTGCATTGCTTGCATTGTCTGCATTGTCTGCATTGTCTGCATTGTCTGCATTGTCTGCATTGCTTGCATTTAATATTTGTACTTCTTCCCCCACAAGCTTCTCAATCTTGCGCGGAGTTCGTTCTCACGCTGGTTATTTTGCGGATCATAAAATTTTACGCCATTGATCTTTTCAGGTAAAAACTCCTGCTCGATAAAATTGTTGTCATAATCGTGGGCATATTTGTAATCCTTGCCATAACCGATTTTTTTCATAAGGTTTGTAGGGGCATTGCGGATATGCAATGGAACAGGAAGGTCTCCGGCCTCCCTTAACGATTTCTGGGCATTCCGGATGGCAAGGTACGAGGCATTGCTTTTTACTGAGCAGGCAAGATAAATTGCGGTTTGTGACAGGATCAGGTCACATTCGGGATAACCGATCACATCCACTGCCTGAAAACAGGATGTCGCCAGTAAAAGTGCGTTTGGATTGGCATTCCCGATATCTTCTGATGCAAGGATCAACATTCGGCGGGCAATGAATTTAGGATCTTCTCCAGCCTGGATCATGCGGGCAAGCCAGTAAACTGCAGCATTCGGATCACTACCACGCATCGATTTGATAAATGCCGAAATGATGTCGTAATGCATCTCCCCGGTTTTATCATACATGGCTAAGTTTTGCTGGATGATTTTTATCGTCGTTTCATTTGTTATCCTTACAGGTGAGCCTTGTTTCAGTTCTGTAGTTACAATAAGCTCAAGTGCATTCAGTAGTTTTCTTGCATCCCCTCCTGAAATTCTGAGTATCGCCTCAGGCTCCTGTATTTGAATATCGGTCTTCAGGCTGTTTTCAAGATGAGTGCGGCCCTGCTCTAGTAGTTTTAGCAGGTGATGTTCCTCCAGAGGTCTTAAAATATAGATCTGGCATCTGGACAGGAGCGGGGAGATGACTTCAAATGAAGGGTTTTCGGTAGTGGCGCCGATAAAGGTCACTACGCCTTTTTCAACAGCGCCGAGTAATGCATCCTGCTGCGATTTACTGAACCGGTGAATTTCATCGATGAATAAAAACGGACTGTCGCTTGCTTCAACTGCCTTTGCGATGACTTCGCGAACCTCCTTTACACCTGAACTTACTGCACTCAGGGTGTAAAATGTCCGGTTCAACTGCTTCGAGATGATATAGGCCAGCGTGGTTTTGCCAACACCTGGAGAACCCCAGAGAATCATTGAAGGGACATTCCCCGATTCTATGGCCCGCTGCAGGATAGCTCCCCTGCCAATCAGATGTTCCTGTCCCAGGTAATCCTCCAGTGAAGCCGGACGTAACTGTTCTGCCAATGGAATTAACATAGAACAAAGATAGTTTTAATTCCTGTTCACATAATACCTTTAAAGGCAAACTGACTTAAAACACCTGAGGGGACTATATTTCATCACACAATCCGCGCTATAATGAGCGTAAATTTTCCTTCTGATTGCAGATGAATGAGTTATGGGTTGAGGCACAGCAATGAAAGCATCATTCATTATAAAGCATACTATTTTCAGACCAGATTCATTGATTGTTAATAACTCCCGGTTTCTTAAAAAATGTTAAAATTATTCTCATTGATTATCAGATATTTAAACTAAATGTTAAAAAATGTTAAAAAAAAGTGGTCAAAATATTTGGATGGTAATATCGCATTGGCTTATCTTTGCATCATAATTCTAAAAAATCAATAGACAATGAAAAAACTTGCAACATTATTAGTTATCGGAGTTGTAGCTTTTATGTACTCCTGTGGCCCAAGCGCAAAAGAAATCGAAGAAAAAAGAATTGCTGACTCTATCCGCGTTGCTGACTCATTAGCAATGGTACAGGCCGAACAGCAGAGAATCGCCGATTCAATTGCAAAAGTTCAACAAGAGAAAATGATTGCTGACTCTATTGCACATGCTGATTC
>CAIYES010000294.1 GCA_903925275.1 uncultured Bacteroidales bacterium | reverse complement strand
CGAAAATGTGCAGCTATCAGATGAACTTAAGCTAATTTTTTGGCCTATTCCCCATCCATTCATATAACAGAATGCAGTAATTGTTAAATCGACTGCAGAATTTCTATCCAGATCCATTGTATATACCTTTGTACCACAACTAAAATTTGTGTATGCAGTTATTAATGTATCCTCAATATCAACAACAAAATTGGTATTCAAAGACGGATCGATAATAATAGAATTGTTCTGAGCTTGATTCCTATATCCAAAAAATAAAAGTAGTCCAACAAGTAATATTGAGTTTTTCATAAATATTCAGTTCAATTGTTGGTTATTTATTGAATGGCTTCGGTACCCGCTGGGGCTGCCCTTTGTGGTGGGGCGCGGTGGGTGCGGGGGGTGACTCCTTGTCGTAACCCAGTGGCGTGTACTGTTCTTTACTTCGGCGATACCGATGAGGCCATCGACTCGGTTAAGCAGGCTTTTGTTTTTCCAAATGGTTACATTTTAATTAACTTTTTAGTTTCTATTCCCGACTTCGTCTCAATCGTTACGATGTAAATGCCGTTTAACAGCGAACTTATATCAATCTGGATATGGGATAGATCATGGAATTTTACACATAATACTTGGCTCCCTGTCACAGTAAGGATCCTGACCTGAATCTCTTCGGAAAATTTTCTGTTTGTACTTATGTTTAGGCTGTTTTGAGACGGGTTTGGAAAAATCATGAAATCTGATTTCGACAATTGGGTTTCCTCAACGGATACAGTTGTCCCCTTTGTGGTGTTCAGCACAGATCCAGCTTCACCAACTACGTACCCTGTATTGTCGTCGGTAAAACAGAGGGATAATATCCTGTTGATTGTCGGTAATGGCAGCGTTGTCCAGGTTGAGCCACCGTCGAGGGTTCTTAAAACAATTGAAGCGGCAATGTCGGGATAGGAATAACCACTGATATAGCCTGTATTTGGACTGGTAAAGTTAACGCGTCTTAACCTGTAACTTGTATTGCTTATCAACGGCGACCAGGTTGCACCTTCATTGGTGGTTTTTAATATTGTCCCACCGTAACCTACAACATATCCGGTTATGTTGTCAGTAAAGCTTATGTCCTTTAAATCAGCGGTTGTCCCACTTGCCATTGCAGCCCAGTTGGCGCCCCCGTTGGTCGTTTTTAAAATTGTGCCGTAATTGCCGGCTATAAAACCTGTTTGACTGGTGGGAAAGTAAACAGAAGATAATGATTCCGTTGTTCCACTGGATAGTGTGGTCCATGTGGTCCCTCCATCAGAGGTTTTAAGGATCAATCCATTATCCCCGGCAACGTAACCTGTTGCCACATCAGTGAAGTATACGGATTTTAGTGCGTAAACCGTACCTGAAGTTAAGGCATTCCAAGTTGAACCATTATCGGTGGTTTTAAGTATTGTTCCTTGATACCCCGCAATATACCCGGTACCGGGATCGGGAAAATAGACCGAAAACAAATGATTTGTCGTTCCACTTGATATTGTTTCCCACGAAACACCTTCATTCATTGTTCGTATGATAGTTCCCCCATAACCCACGGAATAACCCGTATATGCATCAGTAAAACAAATTGAAGATAATTCGCTGGTTGCTCCATGCGACACAGCGGACCATAAATTTCCCCCACTGGCGGTTTTTGTGATTGCCCCGGCAACCCCAACGGCATATCCAAAACTGCTGCTGCCGAAGCAAATGGAATTTAAATTGGTGGTGATCTCAGATGACACGAGGGCCCAGTTCGTTCCTCCATCACCCGTTTTAAAGATGATCCCATTGTTACCAACAGCACAACCGTGATTGGCATCTGCAAAGCTCACGGCATTTAAATAATAGAATCCAGGACAGTAAAAGGTTGTCCAGCTTGTACCGCCATTGGCAGTACTTAAGATATGACCCTGGTATGTGGCCGTCCAGGCGTCATAATAGTTCCCGGTCACGAAGCACGTATTGGCATTGAGCGCATAAATACCTGTGGCATTGACACCCGTGTTGTTTAATAAAACAGACCAGTTGGCACCGCCATTGGTTGTTTTTAATATAATTCCGTCATGTGTGTTACCATTACCCGCAGCATAACCAGTACTGGCATCGGTAAAACAAATAGAAGCCAGGTTAAAAGAGGTACCGCTCGACTGTGCTGTCCATGTTGCGCCTCCATTGGTGGTTTTTAAGATAGTTCCACCTGAACCTTCAGTATATCCAATGTCAGCGTTGACAAAGTAAACAGAATAAAACCAGGCATTTGTCCCGCTGTTCAGCATCGTCCAGGTGATGCCTCCATTGGTTGTTTTCAGGATAGTTCCCGAGTTGCCAACAGTATACCCTGTATTGTCATCGGTAAAGCAGATTGAATTTAACCAGGCGCTTGATCCGCTATTTAACGTGGACCAGGTCGTCCCTCCGTCGATGGTTTTCAGGATGGTTCCAAATTCACCTGCAGCATAGCCTAAATCTGCATTGGTAAAGTAAACAGATTGCAATGAATTACCTTGTGGCCATGGGTTTTGCCAGGTCCACTGGGAGATCGCTGCTGCAGATATGAGCATTAAACAAATTAGCAGGGATAATTTTTTCATTTTTAGGTAGATTTAGATGTTCGCTTTACTTTTTGCTTGCTTTGGTTGTTCGTTCAAGGATGATTTTATATCTCTCCAGGCTGTCATCATTTTGGGAAGTTGCCAGTTCTATCGCTTTTTCAATACTTTTAACCGCCAGTTCATAATTACCTGCAGATGAATATACTTCTGCAAGATAGCTATAGGCCTCTGGAAACTTAGGATGTCTGCGAACATTCTCTTCGAGTATCTCTATGGCCGCCTGATATCTGCCAGCACGTTTTACGCCCCAACCAATAGAATTCAAGGTACCTCCATCAGGAAGAATCTCGTAGCCAAACCTTTCAGAGAGGTTTTGGTAAAAACTATTAATCATGCTTAATCCACCTGCTACCATTTTATCATAATCATAATTCCATCCATCGTATATAAATCGCAGACCGTTATATAACGCAATAGTAGCCTGACTTCCATGGTCTTCATTCTCAATATAGTCAAATTTCCACCTCAGTTCTTCGGGAGCATTTATCTTAAGGGTTTGGGAAAAAGTATGTGCATCTCCAATAACGGAGGGAGTTTCATTTCCCCCAATGCTGAAATAATACTGCTTGTATTTAAGGTTCATACTACCGATTTTTTCTTCAGCCGTTCTGTTAAACAAACCTGAGTCCCAATCAAGCGACGGGCTAATGGCAATATAGGCGTTGAACATATTCGTATGTGAAAGGAAGGCATGCGTTACGCACATCCCACCTGCTGAATGACCCGAAAAAATCCGGTAAGGAAGTGCTCGGTAGTTTTTTTCAATATAGGGGAATAACTCTGTTTCAATAAAACGGAGAAATTTATCCGCCCCACCCAATTTTTCATCACCGTAGTACTTGATTTCAACACCCTGACCATTATACTTTGGTTTTGTCGGCGACATATCCCGAATCCTGATAGTATTTTCAATGGCAACAATTATCATCTCAGGGCACAAATTACTGCCTGATAAATCGGTCACAAGTCCTGAAGCATAATTAATTATTTCAGGACAGCCATCTAAGACATACAATACTGGCAAAGAGTCAGTTGAATAAGTATAATCGAACGGAGTCGAAACATAAATTGTTCGTTCCTCACCGAGAACCGCCGAGTTTATTCTGATTCTTTTTGCAATGACTACATCATCAGCGTTTTGAGCGGATATCAATCCGGTGAAATGCAAAAGAATGACCAGTAATTTGAATGTCTTCATAGAATTCTTCTAAAATATTGTCGTTTTTTTGTAATCCTCATAAGAGGCAAATCGTTTACTTAACTCTTTTTCTTCTAAAGATCTCCAAAAAAGGATGTTCGCAATAAAGATAAGTGAAAGCATGGATGAAAAAACGGCTCCGAAAAAAATTGGAAACCCAATCAGCCAAAGAATAAAACCTAAATACATCGGATGCCTGATTTTTGAATAGATTCCTTTGGTTATCAAATCCCCTTCATAGCTTTCTAATGTTTTTATTGTGAATAACCCTGTTAAAAAAACAATTATTCCTGTAGCGCTTATCAAGACACCCAAAAGCCTTACAATTCCATTTGGCTGGATTCTGTAAATATCAAGGCTGCAAAGCACAAACCATGACATCCATAATAACAGCATGTTGATAAACACGATCACAAAAGTGAATTTATCAGGTTTCAGTTTATTTTTATGTTTTAATATTTCGTAGATCGACCTGACAATATGTGTGATCACACATACCGTGACCAATGCAAAAAATATATTTTTTTCCATAATGCATTAAATTTTAGTGTTATATATGCCCAGTTGTTTAATTTATTAGTGTCAGTTAGCCTTGACTTTAGTAAAAGGGATTAACATGGGTACTTCCGCTTGATATTTGACATATTCCTCTCCAAATTCCAGAACAAGCTTTTTCTCCTCAAGGTTGGTTCCAATAATAACATAAACAGTCAATACGATATTCACAACGATATCCGACATTTTATGTGTTTGACACCATAAATAAATGATTAGAGCCAAATACATTGGATGCCTCATTATTCCCAATAATCCTTTCCTTTTAATTTCATCCGATGGGTTTCTTTTCTGAATCCCCGCAAAATTTAGAATCTGACGAACACCAAAAAATGATAAAGAATCATAGTCAAAGAAAAAAGCCCAAAAGAACATTAGTAATGAGCCGGAAATAAGTACATATCTTAAAATGTCCAGGTACGGTCCATAGACGATAATTACTTTATTGTCTAATTCTGCCGTATAGTTTATTAATGGAATGAGTAAAAACAAAGAAATCAATATGTAAAACAATCTGTAGAAAGCAGAATATTTCTTTAATAATCGATTCAACAGATTTGTGAATCCGATACTTATCAAGTAACTATGAAGTGCACAGTATCCTGCCCACAACAATGCAATTAACAAATATTTCATTTTAAAGTCCTCCTTAGTTTTTTGGTTTCTTTGATTGCTGATAAAGTTTGTTGTAAACTATGAAATACCCATAAGAACAAGGCTCATACAAACCATGAATGATAATTATGGGTATTCCATATGACCATTGAAATAAAAATTATTAACATATGAAACAATTTCAAAAATACAAATCTTTTTTTGATAGAAAAAACCGAATGTGTGGCTTTCCAATGGGAAGAAAATTCTTTACCCGCATCGCATTGTACTCATCTTAAGGCGAGCCTATCCTTCTAATAAACCTAACGTTGCGGTCATACCAGGTTCCGCTTACATTGCAAACAAGGTTAGGTTTGAATGATTCAAAGAAAGTTAAAGGTTATATTAAGTGACTTCTTGCCATATCTCGGTAGTGCAAGCGGAGCTCCTGGTCGGAAATGCTGTCGGGCCGGTCGACTCGATTGGGCGTAGTTTGTTTAATTTTATTCAACTACTCTTCAAAGGATTTTCGGTCGACTCCTAAGCTTCGTTTCTAAAGTCTGTCATTGTCTTTTTTGCTGGACAACGTATCTATAATTTCACTTCTACCACCCTATCTGTCTGCCGGCTCTCCTCTGCCGCAAAGCCCATCAGGTGGCTTTCGATCGACTGGTCGATGGTGGAAGTCAGCCGTGCGGGGTCCTGGTTGGCGATGGCCGTCACAAAGTCACGCATAAGCATCCAGTCGCCACCACCATGACCGCTGTCTTTGAAGTTTTTCAGATCTTCGGCCTTTGGCACCAGTTTCACACTTTTCTGAGTGCTGAAGTCGGTGACGGTGAGTTCTTCCATATCTCCGACCATATCTCCCATCGAGCCCATCACGCGGGTGCGGCGGCCACCATAAGAAGTAAAGGCCTCCATAGAGAAGTTTGCGGTGATGTTGCCCCCGAACCTAATAGAGGCGATGTAGTGGTCGGGCTGGTCATTCTCCATCCGGTATACACAGCGGCCATAGTTGGTGGTGCGCAGGAATTCAAGGATGGCGTCGCCCTGTTTGTCCTTTTCGTCGGGCAGGTCGAAGACGTAGAGCCACCCGCGCTCCCGGTAGTAAATCCGCATGGCGGAGTAGGGACAGGTCGCTTCAACCGGGCACCCGTTCATGCACCGGTCGGTACTGCCTTGCGGGGCGTTTTCCCGGCGAAACCACTTCAGGTCGCCCATTGCGACGATATTTTTGCAGTTTTTCCCGATCATCCAACGCAGGATGTCGAGGTCGTGGCAGCTTTTTGCCAGGATGATGGGGGTGGTCGCCTTCGAATCGTGCCAGTTGCCGCGCACATATGAATGCGACATGTGGATGTGCTCGATGGGCTCCATGTGCTGGAAACTGATTAGTTCGCCAATGGCCCCCTCTTCGATGAGCTGTTTCATCCGGATGAAATAGGGAGAATACCGGAGTACATGGCAAACTGCGACAATCCGGCCGGTCTTGCGGGTCATGGCCAGGATATCGCGGCATTGCTGGGCCGTCTGGGCCATCGGTTTTTCAAGCAATACGTCGTAGCCCATCTCCATCGCTTTCAGGCAGGGCTCATAATGGAGGTTGTCAGGCATGGTGATGATGATAACGTCGGCAAACTTTGGCCTGGTAAAAACATCTTCCCAGGTTTTGAAGCGGTTTGAATCAGGGATGCCGTGTTTTTTGACATAACGCTCATTCCTCAGCACAATGGGTTCGGCCACCCCGACGATCTTTATCTGCTCGGGGAAGGCAGCGGCATAATCGCCGTAAACATTGCCCCGGTTTCCAGCACCGCAGGTGATGGCCGTGATGGGCCGTTTCAGTGGGTTGTCGATGGGCTTGTAAACTTCGCCGAAGTTAAGTCCGTATTCAAATACGTTTTCGTCTGCCTGTGAGAATCCTTTCAGGCCAATGGCTGCAGCCCCGATGGTGAGGCCAAGGGTCTTGATCGCCTGCCGGCGGGTAATTAAACGTGTCATGGGGATGAATTTGGATACGAAGTTATTAAGAATTTCCTGCTTTACAACCGGTAAATTGTCAATTCAGGTTAACATATTGCTTTGGATATCAATTTGGGGACACAAGTTTTTTTATCAATTCAAATTTTTCAGCTCAGTAGAGGGAATCCAAATTGGTTACCGCGACACGAATGACAATAATTGCAGAAAATTTAAATTCGCCTTTTATGTTTGATGACAATTGGTAACAAATGCAAAACCGGAAGGAAAATTTAACTATAGTTGGATTTTATGCAACTCACATCGGTGTAAAGATGATTGCACTGGTTTTTCAACAACATAATGGATTTCCCTTGGGAAGATCAATTTTTAATCCATTGCATGTTGGTTTACTTTCGTATTCAATTCATACAAAACCAAATCCACATGAAAAAAACCTTAACAATTGTCGTTCTGCTGGCTGCCATGTTGCAGATAATCAGCGGTTGTAAAAAGAATGTAGATGCTGGGACAGACCCGGTTCCACCAACCGATCTTCAGATAGCTGTTTTTTCGGATGCCCATTTCTATGATCCTTCACTGGGGATCACCGGCTCAGCCTTTGAAGCATACCTGGTGCAGGACAGAAACCTGATCGCTCAAAGTCAATCCATTAATGAATCGGTGATCCAGACACTAAAAAAATCAAGTGCTTCGATTATTCTGATTACTGGTGACCTGACTAAAGACGGAGAGAAGACAAACCATGAATCAATGGCTTCATTTCTTGGCCAGCTTGAGAGCGCTGGAAAACGGGTGTTCGTAATCCCGGGCAACCACGATGTCAGCAACCCGCTATCCTACAGTTATTCAGGATCGAACGCAACATCTGTTCCTACAGTTACTCCGGCCGAATTTGCTACAATTTATGATCAGTTTGGATATAAGGAAGCATTCTCCCGCGATAATAATTCGCTGAGTTATGTTGTTTCCCTCAACAGCGCGACGTGGCTATTAGCCATGGATGGTTGCCGGTATAATGAAAATACCACCACTCCCATTACAGAAGGGAAATTTTCCAATGCAACCTACCAGTGGATAAAAGACAAACTGGTTGAAGCTAAGACCAAAGGCATCAACGTCATTGGGATGATGCATCACGGCATGATAGAGCATTATCAGGGACAATCACTTATGTTTCCTGAATACCTGCTGGAAGATTGGCAAACTAAATCATCTGAACTGGCAAGTCTTGGATTGAAGGTGGTTTTCTCAGGACATTTTCACGCACAGGATATTGTTAAAAAGGTCGAAAACGACGGAAGTTTTATGTTCGATATTGAAACCGGATCTTTGGTTACATGGCCTGTACCTTACCGCACCGTGACTTACACGACCAAAAATAAAATGACTGTTCAAACGACCAAAGTTACAACACTGACCGGATACCCCAACTTTGAGGAGTTTTCCATGCAGGATTTACAACTAGGGATGGATACACTCATAAAGTTACAGCTAATGTCGCCACCATACAGTTTATCCTATGAGGAAACGCAAATGATTGCTCCCCTTGCGGTAGGCGGTTTTATGGCATTTTATCATGGTGACGAGGTGATAACTCCTGAAGTACAGGCGGGGATCGACCAGCTCATACAAATGGGCGGATCGGCGGCCCAGCTTGGAATGTCAATTCAGTCGATGTATACCGATACAGCACCCGCAGATAACAATATTGAAATTGATTTAAAAACTGGTGCTGTGACTCCTCTGTAACAGCTCCTCAGTTTCTGTCAGAGTAGTTTCAAATAATGAATAGAATATACCTTTTCATTTCCCAGTGCAGAATAGTTTAGGGAAAATCATTTTTACTATCTTTATCCGAAAATGTGCTATCCCGTTCCGGTTTATCCCGGGACGGGAGTTAGTGCAACCAACATTTAATTGCAAAGCGTGGTAAAATGATAAAGAGCTATGAAACACTTAGAGGTAATATTTGAATTGATGACAAATACAAATTTTAATGATTAATTGGAAAAATAATTTTTACAATCAATTTGAAAAAAATCAAGATTAATTTAAAAATATGGAAACGGAGAAAAAATCATTTCTGGAAAAACTAAATTCCAAATGGGTAACACCATTATTTGCGATTTTAGCGATTGTGTATGGGTTTATTTTTAAAATAAACAGCGACCAAATTGATCAAAACACGAAAAATTTAAAAAATTTACAAACACAAATCGATAATGAACTTCGTAAAAAGGAATTTGAAAATAATCTAAAATTAACCATTTACAAGGAGGTCAAAGATGCTATTGAAGCAAGAGATTCTTCACTGCAAAAGGCAACCTTAATAGTTGTTAACGAAATGCTTAAAGAAGACACCCTTTTCAGAGAAAAATTGAAAACAGTACTATTCTCCTCTACAAATTCTAAGAAGTTAATAGCAGTTCAACAAAAAATCGATCAGTTTTCTGTTGAGCAAACAGCGGCACCTTTGAATGGTTTCAAAATTGATGTGTTTTATTTAGATGACATCATCAGTGAGGCAAAACCCAGGGCAGAACAAATAGTCTCTTTGCTTCATGTTAAATATCCCAACTATATTATTCGTCCACGGTTATTGCCAAAGGAGATTAATGCCCAAAGTGGCTACAGAATTGATGCCAACCAGATTCGTTTCGAATCAAGTGAACGACAAATCGCTAATGCAATATTAAAGGTTATTAGTGAAGAAGGGATTTTCAGAAAAGAACAACCTCAAATGATTATGACTAGCTATAGTACACCAAACTATATTAGTATTTTTGTAAGGAATATGTAGGAGAAAAAACTCAATTCATTAACCTTGTTTGTTATACTTCAGTAAAACCTTTAGACCTTATTCACCGTCAGAACCTGCAAAGGAATTCAACTCCGGGAAGAAGCATCTGTTCACTGCGTGAGCTCGTTAATTAAATTCTGTTGCTTCACATGAAAAAAATCATTGCTCTTTTCATCTCCCTGGTACCTTTGATATTGTGTGCCCAGCAAAGCTGGGATCACTCAGCATGGTCCGGTTACTCCTGGATTAATTTAGGGAATGAGGGTTTCACAGCAGGCACAGCTGAATATATCAGTTGTGATTTTAGT
Organism: uncultured Bacteroidales bacterium; assembly: GCA_903925275.1. Classification (GTDB taxonomy): domain Bacteria; phylum Bacteroidota; class Bacteroidia; order Bacteroidales; family FEN-979; genus CAIVAT01. Next base: position 2,472 of record CAIYES010000294.1, on the reverse strand, counting down.
CCGGAAGGAGAACTATATGTGGCATACAGGGATTCGGCAAACAACTACAAAGCGTCGGTCATGAAATTTGACGGGTCAAACTGGGTTTATATCGGTGGACCCGGATTCACACCGTCTCAAGCACAATATATAAGCCTTGTTTTCAACCCCTTAGAAGGCGAACCATATATTGCTTTTAATGATTTTGCAGCTGCCGGCAAAGCAACGGTCATGAAATTTGACGGAACAAACTGGGTGAATGTCGGAAATCCTGGTTTTACTGCAGGTTATGCAATATTTACCAGTCTTGCATTTAACCCGGCTGATATGAAACCCTATGTTGCATGCATCGATTTGGATAATGACCAAAAAGCAACAGTTTTGAGATTTGACGGAGTAAACTGGGTAAATGTCGGAAATACCGGGTTCTCAACCGGCCCGATTGACTGTATCAACCTGGCTTTCAGTCCGGCCAATGAACCTTATCTGGCTTATGTGGATTATGCGAATTCATCAAAAGTCACCGTGGAGAGATTTGACGGATTACAATGGGTAAGTGTTGGAAATAAGGGATTCTCGCCCAGTCCTGCGATTGAAGTGTCTTTGGCATTCAATCCGATAGATGTCCAGCCATATGTCGCCTATGCAAATAGAGTTGATAACAGCGGACAAATTTCTTTAATGAAGTTTGATGGGGCGACCTGGGGGCTTGTAGGCAATGAGAACTTCTCAGAAGGACTGGCTTTAAGTGTTAGTTTAGCGTTTTCCCCGTTGGATGGGTCCCCGTTTGTAGCTTTTGGAGATGTTGCCGGGACGAACAGTGGAAGGGCCTCGGTAATGTACTTCGACGGAGTTAGTTGGCGATATCTTGGAATGAGCCGTTTTTCTGCTGGGTTGGCCTTTTGGACCAGGCTGGCGTTCAGTACCGCGAGTCAACCCTATATTGCATTCGAGGACTATGCCAATGACCGAAAAGCGACTGTAATGCACTTTGATGCACCAGCAGGTATGTCCAGGAGCAATGCTGTAAAATTCCCTGTTTTTCCTAACCCGGTTTCAACTGAATTAACAATCGATCTGTTAAATAATATGGGTTTAGAAACCTCTGTAAAGATCGAAAATATAAACGGGATTCTTTTATCTGAAACGCTGACCAATAAAAACATAATCACAATAAATGTAAGCAAATATCCTTCCGGACTCTATTTCGTAAGGATAAACAATAATTATTTGGTGTATACCAATAGATTTATTAAAAATTAAACTTGAGTTCACTCCGAAAACTCTTTTTCATCGCTAAGACGCCATGATGCTAAATATTATGTATTTGAATTTGAAATGTTTGCGTCTTTGCGTCTTAGCGGTTTAAATAAGTTTTTGACTTCGCAGAGCAGGCTCAAACTTGAAGCTTAACAAGCTTTTACTAACAGGAATCCATCGATGCGGGCGTGTCATCTGGCCATTAAAATAGAAATTATTAACATATGAAATTGCCATAAGCACAACGTTCATGCTAACCGTGAATGATAATTTATGGCTATTCCATGTGACCCAAAAAAAATAAATATTATCATATGAAAAATTTATCCATTTTATTGATTGCACTGTTAATGGTTAACTCTGGAATAGCGCAATCCTGTCTTCCACAAGGAATCACATTTAACTGGCAAGCTGATGTGGACAATTTTCAAAACAACTATCCTGGTTGTCATCAAATTCAGGGAGATGTCACAATCGCCGGGAGTGAAATTACTAACCTCAATGGGTTAAATGTTCTGACTTCAATCGGGGGGAGCCTGTCAATTTATGTCGGTGCCCTGGCCAGCCTGACAGGCCTGGAAAACCTGACATCTATTGGCAGTGGCCTATTGATTCAAAACAACGACTCCCTGATCAACCTGACAGGCCTGGAGAACCTGACGTCTGTAAATAACCTATGGTTTTCAAACAATAAATCCCTGACCAGTCTTGCAGGACTTGATAATTTGACTTTCTCCGGGAACCTAATTTGGATTGCTGGTAACAACAATTTGTCTGCCTGTGCAGTACAAAGTGTTTGTATCTATTTATCGGGTACGGGAACTGCCTGGATTGAAAACAATGCATCTGGTTGCAACAATCGGGCAGAAGTCGAAACGGATTGTGGCGTTGGATTTGACGAGAACACTACACCTGAAAATGCTTTTTATTGTTACCCAAATCCTTCCTCTACCACCATTACCCTCAAAACCCCTGCCCTAGGCTCCATTTCAATCCTTAACCTAAGCGGTAAGCAACTCATAAACCAACAAACCATCGAACCAAAAACTCAAATCGACATCAGTACGCTGCCTTTAGGAATTTATTTAATAAAATTTTTAAGCAAGAGTACTGTTGAAGTTGCGAAACTAATAAAAGAATAACGCCCCTTTCCTATTCGCGCCGCATATGTGGCCGTCGACCCGATCAGGGGATAGGTATGCATATCTTGCTTACAAATCTTCTAAATAATAT
>CAIYES010000293.1 GCA_903925275.1 uncultured Bacteroidales bacterium | reverse complement strand
CTTTGGATTGCCCAGCAGAATGGGAATGGTAAACACATCGAACAGGGAGGAATCGGCCATGGCGACATTGGTTTCTATAAACCTTTTATCCCGGTAACTGACCAGAATGTTCCTTTTCCAAAGTACGATCCTGGTAACGTCCTCAATTTCCGGAAAAGATGATTTCAATGCCGGAGCGAGCGGAGGCATAGTGAAAAACCCCCTGTTAGCCGGATCAGGACCCCGCTGGTCTTCTACCCTGTAAATCCGGTCTGCCTTTTCATGAAATTTGTCAAAATTCAGCTCATTGATCACATAGAGGATAAGAATCAAGGCGGCAGCCATACCGATCGATAATCCTATGATGTTTATCAAACCAAAAAACCTGTTCCTGGAAAAATTTCTCAGTGCGGCTTTTATATAACTGTAATACAAGCTCATATCACTCCGTTTTAAGTGCAACTGAAGGATTTATACATGAAGCTTTGTATGCCTGAAAACTTACTGTGGCAAGGGCTACGACCAAAGCACCCAGACCAATTGCACCAAAGACCAACCAATTCATATTTATTCTATAGGCAAATTCCAGCAACATTTTATGTATGGCATACCATCCAAGAGGAAAAGCAATGGCAATCGAGATGATCACCAGGACAAGAAATTCTTTTGATAAAGCGTAGATCACAGAAAAAACACCCGCTCCCATCACCTTGCGTACTCCGATCTCTCGGGTTCTCCGGCCTGCAGCGTAAGCGCTCAGTCCGTAAAGCCCCAGGCACGCGATGATGATCGCCACGATGGTGAAATATTTCAACAACAGTCCCATGCGCATCTCTGTCCGGTACAGATTCTCATAATCTTTATCAAGAAAACTATACTCGAGTGGATAATCAGGAACAACCTTTGTCCAAGTTTTCTCCACGATCTGCAGGGTGGCGGGGAGATTGCCCGGTGCAAGCCTTATCAGTGCATTGGAAAAGGCTTTGCTGTCGCTCACCGCAAACGCAATGGGTTGAATCGGTTCCTGTGCTCCGCTAAAATGAAAATCTTTCATCACCCCGACAATAATTCCCTTCTGTCCCATAAACCTGAAACTTTTACCAATAACATCCCCTCCTCCCATCAGTTTTACGACTTCTTCATTTACAAGGAAATTACCTAAAGTATCACCCATGTCACCCGGATAATCGCGTGAAAAATCCCGTCCTGACACCAGTTTGATCTTCATTGTACTTAAGTAATCGTAGTCGATGATGTTCTGCCCGATCAGTACTTCCTTTTTCGGATCCTTTCCTTTCCAGGATGCACCACCACCATTACTGCCAATCATGGTAGGATTATGTGATGAAGCTGTAACTCCAAGTATACAAGACTCCTGAAGCAATTCTTTCTTCAGGGAATAGTATTTGGTTTTCATGTTATCGGGCATATTGATGCAAATGACGTTTTCCTTATCAAAGCCCAGCTCCTTTTCCTGCATGAATTTTAATTGCAGGTACATGAAAATAGCACCAAGTGCAATAAATATCGAAAGAGAGAACTGGACGATGACCAGGATTCGTTTTAACAGGCTGTTTCTTTTTCCAAATATCGTTTCTCCTTTAAGCACGAGAACCGGCTTAAGAGAGGATAAATAAAATGCAGGATAAATCCCGGCAAGGATTCCGGTTACCAGGCCTGTAATGATAAATCCGATTATGAATTTTACCTGGAAAATGTCGTCTATCGTAAAACTTTTACCTGATATCGAATTGAAAACACTTAGAGACAGTCCGACAAGGACCAATGCAAAAAACAATGAAATCATTACGATGACCAGGGATTCAACCATGAACTGCATGATCAGATTCAGCCGGTTGGCCCCTGAGACCTTTTTAATGCCTATCTCTTTCCCCCTTAATGACGCTCTGGCCGTAGCAAGATTGATAAAGTTAATGCATGCGATCAGGAGAATAAATATGGCAATGGAAATAAATATGTAGATGTTAACGATTGCCCCTTTGCCAACCTGGAATCCGAACTGCGAGTGAAGTCGAAAATCCAATAATGGAGAGAGAAAGAACTTTGCATTGGTCTCAGGATTATG
>CAIYES010000292.1 GCA_903925275.1 uncultured Bacteroidales bacterium | reverse complement strand
TTTTTAATTTATTTCTTGACTTTGATAGGTAATGTTATTTACCTTTGTTCATCTTTCTTTTCAAATATAGTGTAAATATTAAACCCTCAAATTATGGAACCCAAAAAAGTCTATTTAATGCCTAACGCCGAATTTCTTCGCGAAATGCGTGCAGCGATAAGCGATGAATTCAAAAAGATGCAACAAGAAGCCAGGCAACAGCAAGGCGAACAGTTATTTTATGTCGCTCAAGTTGCAAAACGCCTACGCAAATCCCATAAAACCATAAAAAACTTGGTGCTTTCGGGTGTAATTCGCTCTACCAAGAACGGCATGATCCCAGAAAGTGCCCTCGAAGAATTTCTCAAAGGAAATTAACGCCAAACTCGACCGGGAAACCCTGCAAAGAACGCAATTAAGAAATTCTATATCCATTCACAAAACCCAAAATTATGAAATCCCAGCGACTCTTTTCCCTTTTCCCGTCCGATGATCCCTGTGATCCCGACGATGATCAGTCTCCCTCATTACCAGGTGACCCTTTTCCTATTCCTCCAATTCCGACAGGATTGCCGGAACTTTCATCACATGCCTAAAAACCATGATCATGGAAACCCTTATCGAAACCATTGAACGAGAATTTCAGGAAATCCCGGAGGGTTATCTTGAAGTTTTCAACGACCTGCGAAACCTGACAGTTTCAACCAGTGCAGCAAAAATAAGAATTGACGCTTTGGATGCCCGCTTGAGACGTCTGAAACTGAAAATTAATGAGTTTATTACCTTGAGCAATAAAGTCTAAGATTATTATCAATTCACACGCTTAGAAAGAATTTTACAACAATTCCTTGATTTATAAACCCTAAAAATTCAAAACCATGACAATCAATGCATTTTCCGGCAAAGAGTTGGTAGCAGACTACGTTAGAACTTTGCCCGATTCACAAAAAACAGAATCTCGTTATTTCGCTTTCGACGGCGAAAGCTTGCTGGTAATCGAGCAAAAAGAACAAGACCCTGAAGATCTCAATTATGGAAACGCGCTTCTTTACAGGGTCGATTTCGAAGAAAGCGGCGCTCACAGCATTACTTTATTGACATAAAAAACAAGCCCCCGACGCAAACCGGGGGCTTATTAAAAACGCTTAATCTTAAAAAAATGAGCTATGAAGACACAAATATACGAAGAAACACAGGAAATACCAGGTTTCCGGAAAATCGAACTACCTGGTGTGTTAGCAAGCGCAATAGAAAAGCTAAATCCAACCATAGACCAAGACATCAAAACACTACTTATGATCTTGGATCCAGACGTCTTTCAAACGATTAGCGAACTTATAGGAAATCCAACTAAGCAAAATGAAGTTTTCGAAGATTTTCATTATTGCTTTCTCGACCTTGTTGTTGAATCAAATTCTGACTTTTACGATAGGCAATGTCATTCCTTTTTTTATGAGACTCGCCGGGTCTTTCAAGCCTGCATCAATTATCAAGAAAATCAGAAAGGAGGCAACAATGAGCGCACAAGCCAAAATATCAATTGAAACAGCTCTTGAAATCTCTGAAAGAATTGAAGCTATTAAATGCTTGACCGTTGGACTTCTTGCCGCGTTAGATGAAAGCGGTGAAGACTCAGAGGGTGATTCTGTATTTAAACCGAAAAGTTTAAAAGAGATGTCGGTAACAGGCTGGTTTATTACCGATAAAAAAATACTGCTTTCAGTTTTTGCAAACCTTATTTCAGAGCAATTCAGGGACATCGAAGATTACGTCAAAAGACAGGAAACATTCCGCGACTTGAACTAATAATAAGGCCTCCATACGGGGGCCTTATCTTTATTACTTAACAAAAACAACATCATGACAACCGTAAATGACATTCAGGAATCATTAACAGAGCTGGATAGCCTTCACCAAAATTTTAACTCATTCCTGGTCTTGGTTTCCCAGTTTGTTACCGTCGTACAAAAGTTTGATACAGACGATAACACCTACATCACTTCGCTGGATCCCAGCTGGAAAGAAAACCTTATTCTTTTATACTCTCATGGCTTTAAACATGCCGTGACTACGACTCTTAACAACGTAGAAAGCCTGAAGGAACAGTTAACCCTGATGCTTGAAACCGCCCGGGCAATTGAGTTGACCAGGAATTAAAAAACCCGGTCCATGAGGAACCGGGTAAGAGTCTGACAACATACGTTGTTGGATTGATGCCTGGCAAATGTAATGAATTCGCAGTTACTATATAAAATCGAAAAGCAAAACGATTAGCTATTCAGGAAAGTGATTGATAACGTAGTTATAAATATACCACCCCAAATCTTCTCAATGGGGTTTTTACTTTGAATTATGGATAAGCAAACAATTGTAGATTTAGCCAATTACACTGAGGCAAATAACGTAAAATTTGAATTTCAAGATAGAATGGTTTTAACGGCTTACCTCTCCAAGCTTTTTCCTGAAAACCAAACAATTATTTCAAAATTCATTACCCCTTCAATAGAGGGAACAAGTGCAACTATCCCAGGGCTAATTAAGGATTGTAAAGAGGATACCTGGAAGAAAAAAGCGACAGCTTCAGAATTTTACAAAATCCTTTTAAGTAGCGATTTAATTTACCCTATAACGAAAACAACAATCCGTCCTGAAAAGCCCATAAACGGAACAGAAAAAAAGAGCCTATCACTTGAAGAAATCAGGCAAAAGTCTAGAGCCTTTATCACTAAGGAGCTTGAAAAGCCTCTTGATTGTTTGACTATTGAAGATGAAAAAGGGTCAATACCCATCGGTACGCTTGGTAATATTTCGATGATAACAGGAATTGCAAAGAGTAAAAAGACTTTTTTAATAAGCTCTATCACCGCTGCATTGCTTTCAAATAAAACAGTTTTAAAATTTACCGGCAAACTACCTAAAGATAGCCGAATCCTTTACATTGATACAGAGCAGGGACCCGCCCAAACACGTAAGGTTTTTACCAGGATCTTAAAACAGGCTGGCATAAGTACAGAAACCGAACCGGAAAACATTGAATTCTTAAGCCTCAGACCTTATTCAAATCAGCAACGGCTAGCTATAATTGAACATGCAGTATACAATAGTCATGAAAACTTGAGGGTTTTGATAATTGATGGGGCCCGAGATCTTGTTATGAATTTGAATGATCCCGAACAAGCCACAATCGCTAGTAATGCCATGCTTAAATGGTCGGATGAAAAAAACATACACATCGTTATTGTTATTCATCAAAACAAGGGGGACAAAAACCCCAGGGGACATTTAGGTTCAGAAATGACAAACAAAGCAGAAACAGTAATTTCTATTGAAGCTATAAATAACAGTGATGTTTCTATGATCTCTGGATTATTTACAAGAGATAAAAATTTCGAACCCTTTGCAATCCATATTAATGATAATGGTTATCCTGAACTCACAAATGACATACCGGCAAGAACAAACAGCATTACGGATTTGGAGCCGCAAACCCTCTACAATCTATTTGTTTCAGTATTTGAAAAAGAGTTTGAGCCACTATCTTACAATGACCTTTGTAGAAAAATTAAACTTACAGCTCCAGTAAAATGGAAGGTTTCTGATAAAACATCCAGAGAGATTGTATCACATGCAGAACAGAAAGGGATGATTACGAATGAAGCCGAAAAAGGAAAAAAAGCTAAGGAACTAATTCTATCCAAGACCTGGAAAGACGAATAACTGTATTTATTAATTCAAGCATATATATATAGGCTGACTCAACACACTTTATTAACTGATATTCAACGCATTAGTATTAACACCGTGTCAACACACTTTATTAACTGATATTTAACATGTTACGAATTTTTTTCAATCATTGGCATTATTCTATTCAACTGTGTCGTGTCATATATATATACCTTTTTGACACGACACACTTTATTAACTGATATCCAGATCATAAGCTGATTCAGCCATATGTTTGATAAAAATTAACCCAATTTATGCATTAGAAATTTGAAATGGGGGTGATAGTCTCGATACTTTTGAGAATATTCTCTCTAAAAATTGTCGTCGTTTTTGTTTGACCGAGAGTTTCAGTGTCGTTTTTCGGCCAGTTTTTACAAGATAAGATCCTATTGCAATGCATTGGAACCTCATAGTCGATAAAACCGGGTGGTGCTTGAAGGAGAGCGCCTGCAAACGGAATAAACTCATCAGGTTATGTGCCACTATCGTCCATCTAAAAGCTGCTTCAGTTGCATAAAAATCATCCATACAGAATCCTTCAATCCCGTAATCGTATTTTAGCTCTCGGATACGGTTTTCGCAATCAGCACGCTGGTTGTACAATTGCCAGACCATGGCATTTGAAAACTCCAGGTTGGTTGCAAAGGCTGCGTATTTGTATCGTTCAAACTCTTCAATATCCGGGAATAACAACTTACCGCCTGTGTTCGGGTGAGTTGTTGTATCCTTTCGGACAACCACTATTTTCCTTGGTCTTGACCAGCCTTTTGCCTGGTACAGGAATGACCCAGTCCAATATCCATCTTCGATCGGAAACCACTTCTTATGCTCAAAAATGCGCCTGACCAATGGACCCGTCATTCGGGTTGCCATGATGAACTTGAGACTTTCCTGTTCCAATCTGTCCATGATTGTCTCATTGCAAAAGCCACTGTCAGCGCGAAACAATCCAATCTTTTCAACGGGTATGATGGTTAGAAGTTCATCGAAAAACTCCGTAAAATCTGTGTTGGAGTGGCTGTCACCGGTTCGCATCCAGGCATTGGCTACCATCTTTGCTTCGGCCACAAAGGCAATCAGCGGATGGTGTGAGCCTCTTCCATGGCGCTTGGGATTATATCCCTTTTCAACTCCCTCCTGGATGCCATGGCGTGTTATAACCGTGGAATCAAGGTCTATGGTCATTTTGTCCAACTGCAGCTGGGAGAACCAGAACCGGTTAAGTGCCGGGAATAAACGATCGTTTCTTTCCTGGTCGAACTTCTTGAAAAATCGGGTAAAAGTACTTTGGCTGCCCATGCCTTTTTCCCAGCCGAAAATACGCTGGATCACTTCATCATTACGCAAGGTCCCGGAGTGGGCAAGTCGGGTTGCCCCAAGAATCGTACTGACCATAAACCCTTCAGCAAGGTCCACCGGATCATACCCCCGGTTGGAACCGGGTACAGGTAAATCAGCGCATTCTTCTTCCAGATATTGCTTCAGGCCGCACCGTCGGTATGTCTCCTCGATCAGGCGCAATCCGCCCCAGGGAGATACTGCTTTGTCTGTAAAATCGTATGATAATCCACTCATCTTATGGGTGAAATCTATATATTTACACTACCGTAAAGATAGCAAGCCTTTACAAAATATTCTGTTGTTCAATTGAATTGATTGGGATTAAAACTAAAAACCCATGAAAATTCAATCAGCATACAACCAGGCGCCAGATCTTTTAACGGATCAAATAGCTGTCATTACTGGGATCAGCGATGAGATCAAAGCAAAAAGAGGAGAGAATGATTACAGTAAAAAGCTGGATCGTACACTTGAAATTATGGTTTTTTGTCTACAGTACATGAAAGATTTGGTCGAGATTTACCACAAAGCTTCTCAGGTTTCAACGATGAACACCTGGTTAATGGCAGAAAATGAAAAACTTCATGCCAGGCTGCAGGTATATGAGATGATCGAAGCTCAGATTCTTTCCGGTGAATTAACCTCAACCATTGAAACCGTCAATAAGGCGCTCGAAAAAAAGCTTGCTGAATTTACCCAGGTCGAACCTCCCAACTGTAAAAACGAATGTCATTGCTGGCAAAAAGCTACTCTGCCAGTTGTCTCATGATTTTTTCGTAATTTTAACCTATGAAACATCAACTGTCCCTCATTTCATCTCAATACATGCCAGGGTATTTACAAGGCCTAAAGGTTGATTTATCTCAAGCCTGGAAGACATTGTCTGAACGGGCGCCGGTTACTTCAGAGGATTTTCAATATTACGTTATAGCATCCTCTTTGTTTTCTTCAAAAATAGAAGGTAATTCTCTTGACCTGAACAGCTTCATGAACCAGAGAAAAAACAGGTCGTTCATTAAGCGCAAGGATGTTGTGGAAATTGAAGATCTGGTAGGGGCGTATCAATTTGCCAGGGAAAACACAATAAGCATTGTCAATTTTCTAAAGGCCCACGGGATCTTGTCAAAACACCTGGTAGAAGCAAAAAACAGAGGGAAATTCCGCAAACACAAGGTAGGAGTGTACGACACTTCAACCGGTCGTCCGGTTTACCTGGCAGTGGAACCGGAATTTGTCTCTATTGAAACTGGTAAGCTCTTTGATGATATCAGTGTGCTGTTATCTGAAGATTTAAACCTGGAAGAGGTTTTCTATTATGCTTCAATGATTCATCTCTGGATAGCGAAGATCCATCCTTTTGCTGATGGCAATGGTAGAGCAGCGCGCCTGCTTGAAAAATGGTTTCTGGTCTCAAAGCTGGGAGATCACACCTGGTCAATAAACTCAGAGAAGTATTATTGGGACCAGCGGCCTGATTATTATAGGAACATTGCCCTGGGATTTAATTATTATGCCTTGCATTGGGATCGTTGCTATCCTTTCCTGTTTATGTTGCCAGCCGCTTTACTTTCTTCGCAAACGGACTGATTTCATTTCTTATCCTTTCTGATCAGATTTAGACCCAAAAGAAATGGTCCCGGGATCACTCTGAAATCTTCTTTTTTTCGGGTACCTGAATTGTGATTTTACATCATGATGAATCGGTGGTGAACCCCTCAGATTTTGCCCGAAAATACCCTCCGAAAAACGTCAAATTGTTATACTGCTGAAAACCAGCTATTTGGAGCCGATAAATTGACCTCCCGTTATTGTCCTTTAAAAAATATCTTTCTGAACGTATGTTTGTGCACAAAAAATGATATGCCAAAACGAATCAATCCAGAGCAGAGATTAACCAGGTTTATCTCCTTTCGAATTTCAGAAAATGACTTAAAAAAGTTGAAAGAAAGAATAGGGTATGAACCCGGGAAAAAAGGGAACTTTTTCCGCAAAGTAGTAAACACCATTATTCAAACTAATGAATCAAACTCAAATCAATCATGCCATGAAATTTGAACTCATTTTAAACGAACCTCAGTTTCACAAACTTCTTGACGAGGTAAATAAAATTGGCCGGGATATCCGGATAAAGGAATTCAATTTACTGCCTTGCTCGTTCGGGGCTGTAAACTACATGATCACTCTGGAAGCCGGGGACTGTGAAAGTATCTTTTTACTAGGCGCTGCCTGGGTTATGCCAAAAGAAACGCGTTGGAGTAAATTTTTAAAACAACTCAGATCATGGATAACATTAAGATAACCCATAACGGAGGCTCCTCCCTTGCCGTTTCATCGGTGGGAGTGTATGCATTTGACACTCTCAGCGCTGATCAATCCTGCGAAGTGGCATCAACCTATAATCCGCTCGCCAAAATGCCGCTAATGGTCCAGGGCTGCGAAATCATTCCTTACGGTGAACGAAATAATTACCCTGATCTCATTGATGAAGCTTTGGAACGAAATCATCTTGCACCTGCAATCATACAGCAGCATGTTAACCTACTCTGGGGATCTGGTCCGATGCTGTATAAAACTGTTATCCATAGTGGCAGGCGCTTTAAACAATGGGTTGAAGATTCAAAAATCCAAACGTGGCTTGACTGTTGGGATTACAAATCCTACCTTCTCAATGCTTGTAAGGAGTTCCACACGTTCAATGGTCACTTTACAAAATTTCTCTGCAGGCAGAGCGGCGCTGATCAGGCCGGTAGCCCGGGATCAATGCCGGTAACCTCACTTGAAAACATTCCGGCAAAATTCGCCCGGCTTGAGTGGTGGAATGACTTTGGAGAGATCGAAAACATTATTGTTTCCGACACCTGGGGCACTGATCCCTACAGCATGTCGCTAACCCGATATCCCGTGTTTGATCAGTATTTCCCTACCAGGCATAAGCAAACGATGTCATACGCTTATCTTGAAGGATTTGCCCTTGCTCAACAATACCCCCGCTCTCCGATCCATGGATCCCTCACCTGGATAAACCTTTCAAGCGGGATCCCAAGGATACTTGCAGCAAGCGGCATGAATGCAGCTGCAATCAAATATCATATTCAGGTACCGGCAATCTATTGGAACCAGAAAGCAGAGCAGCTGCAAAAACAGTGTGTGGAAAAAGGTATTGCTTATCATGAAAGAATGCTTGAGGAGCTGAAAACAGACACCTTCGCCAAGGTCTCTGCAGCCTTGAGCGGAATAAAGAATGTAGGCAAGATGATTACGACTGAGGAATTCTTTGATGCAACTGCAGGTAAGTACGTAGGCTGGAAGATTGATGTACTTGACCAAAAGGTAAAAGATTTCATTGATGCAGAGCTGAAAATAGCCAATGAGGCGGATTTTGCGATAACAGCAGGCCTCGGGATGCATCCGCAACTTAGTAACCTTCACCGTGATGTTGGCTTGTCAACCGGCTCCGAGGCAGAGTATGCACACAAAATGTACCAGAATGTTTCGGTTGACATCCCTGAGAAGATTGTGACCAGGGAAATTAATCGCGCATTACAACTGAATTTTCCTGCATCTGAACTGCGCATAGGTTTTATACATACCTAAACAATGGGAGGCTCTGAAATGCTTATGAATATTACGTTTTTTGTCATATATCCGATTTTGAAAGTGCCTGCATATGCATTCCAGCGAGAGAGCGGGTCGCCCGGAAATGACAAACAAAGGACAAAAAAAACACCCATGCCAATTCCGTTTTGAGTTAATAGCCTGAATGTCAGGATACTAATTTAAAAGTGGCAAAATACACCCGAAAATAAATAGTCATTATTCACATTTTATACCAAAGGTTATGAGAATTAAAGATAGAAAAGCTCTGCAGAGGGAAACCGTTTTGATATTGTTTATTTATAACGAGGCAATCAGTGGAAACAACGAGGCTTTGTTAAAAATGAATCGTATCAGTGAGATCTTACAGCAGATAGACAATCTCAAAAATCGAAATAGGAATAGAGATCCATTCTGGCGGGAACATCTATATTGTCAGAAAGAAACTTACCAGGAATTACGAAGCTTGGAAATTCAAAAGAAGTATCTGCTCAATACGGCTGATATTCAAAAATGGAAAGCACGAAAGTATTTATCAGAACTGAAACAAAAATCAAAACGCGAATTAAACCAAAAACCACAATAGCCATGCCTACAAAAGAAAACATCGAATTTGCCTTTATCCAGGATACTCTTAATAAGTTTGGGTATGAGGTAAAGAACCTCATGGTACAAGAGATCAATTCAAAGGACCTGATATCAAAGGGCACGAAAGACGCCCATCTTAAAGACAGCATTTATTTCGAGGTCAAAGAAGCGGGTAGTAGTGGAGGGCAACTCCTTATCTTCTTTCCGACCTATGGGAGAATTATTGAGATAGGGTATTTTAAGAAGTCGCTCAATACACAAACGTTTTCCCGTAAGACCAATACAGCGCTTTGGACCTCTAAGCAAAACCGCAAACTACTAAGACGTAAGAAAGATACCCGCTGGTATTCCAAGACCGTGTATGGAAAGCTCAATCACCTGCTCGGCATGTTAATGTGGGGGCTCAATGAAGAAATATCAAACCAAATAAAATCAGAATTATCAACCAAATAAAAATATAAAAGCCATGTCAATAAAGAAGGATGAACTCCAGTTTGATCTTGTGGTCAATGGAAATGAGGCACGTCAAGAACTCAATAAACTGCAGAAAGATGCTGCAGCTCTCAAGGCAGAGATGAAGGGAATTAAGGATCAGGAACTATTAGGCAAGAAAGAACAGGAACTTTCACAGCTTAACTCAAGGATGGAGGAAATACGAAAAGAGATTGGTATTACCGGTCTCACCATGAAAGAACTTTCACAGAAAGCGGCAACGCTTAAAACCGCCCTGAGAAATATGGATCCAAACTCTGCTGAGTTTGCCACGTACAAGGGCGAACTCAAGGCGGTCTCTGATCGTATGAGTGAGCTTTGGAGTAAATCCGAACAACTGAAAAATTCCACTGCTCCCGGCGGCGGTATGATGGAACGCATTCTGGGAGTTGCCGGCGGCATGGGATTGGTTGAACTGGCAAGAACCGGCCTTGACTATCTGATGCAATCACTGGGACAAGTGAAAGCGGTTATTGATTCAACGGAAACCAGTAGTGACCGATGGAACCAAACCATAACAGGGTTAACATGGGCCTGGGACACATTCAAGAAATCGCTTGCCACCGGGGACTTTTCCAATTTCATAGGGCGCATGGATATGGCTATTGCTAAAGGCAAGGAGTATGCCAGTGTCCTTGACATGATAGAAAAAAGAACTCAGAGTTACACAGTGTATGAATCACAGCAGAGGGTAAAGCTTGAGCAACTCAAGATCGCAGAGAAAGACGTAGCGCTTTCCAAGGATCAGCGTATCAAAGCCGGTATCGATGCTTTGAAAATCGAGCAGGATTTACTTACCCGTAAACTCTCCATTGACAAGGAGGCCGCCGGCAATGAAATGATGCATGCCAAAGTGGTCACCGGCCTGGGTGAAGCTACGATTAAAAAGTTTGTCATGGAGTTTGAACAGAACCGCAAACTCATTGAGCAATCGGAATCTTACATCGAATCCAAACGCCGGTTAAAGGAGCTGGAAAGTACCGCTTCTCCAAATAATGCAACGGTAGACCAGGGCCGATTGAAAGCCATGCAGGAACTCAACACAATCATCAAAGAAACCCCCAACAATGTCAAGATCTATTCAAGCGTTGTCGCTTCTATGGGAAAGCTATCGGCTGATGAAAAGGATAAGGTAATCAACTCATGGGCTGCGATGGGACAGACTGAACAGAATTTTATTTCAGAAAGTTCCCGTATCAAACTTACGAAGTCAAAGCTTGAGAAAGGGATCATGAATGAGGAGGAGGGTTCTTACAAGCAAATGGAAAGCAAATTCAAGCAGCATTCTGAATATATGACCAGGATCCAGGAACAATTGAGCAGTACCCTGGTTGCCCTGGAACAGAATGAGAAGGAAAAAGAGCTGAAGATGCTTGAGCTGGATTTCCAGGAAAAGATCAAAAAGATTGAAGGAAACTCCGAAGCTGAACTGAACCTAAGAAATGCTTATGGTGAATTGTATCAAAAGCAGAAACAGGATATTGAAAACAAGTACACCGATAAGGGCGTACAGCAGTCCCTTGACCAGCAAAGGGCACGCTGGGAGGCGGTGCTGAATTCCGAAGAGTCCTGGTCTGGAAGCTGGGTTGCAAACAGACTCAAGATGCTGGATCAGCTCGAAGCAATTGAACTTCAGAAAACGGAATTAACTGAGATTGAAAAGCAAACCATACGAGAGCGCTATGCCGGGATGAGAAACCAGACCGAAACCAAGGCAACCGATTCCTTAACCACCTTCACCCCGGGCGACGTTCCCTGGCAGAGCGGTAAGGGAATGACCGAGAGGGCTGATATGAAAGGGGTTGCCCCAACTGATTACAGCGGGAAACTTGAGGCGCTTAAGCAGCAGCGGGACGCAGAGCTGGCAATTGCCGGCGACAGCGTGGAGGCCCAAAAGCAAATCTTAGCCGATTACGCCTCTTCAGCAAAGAATGTATATATTGAAATAGCCAATGCAGCCATATCGGCATTCTCTAGCATCGTTTCTGCACTCTCCGGAGTAAACAGCGCAATGAACGATTACGAAAATGCTATGCTGAAAAAAGACGAGGCCTCCAATGAACAGAAAAAAGCTAATCTGAAAAAGCAATTGGATGCCAAACTCATTACCCAGAAACAATACGATGCCGGTGTTTCGAAGCTAGATCAGGAAATGGATCTCAAAAAAAAGACCTTAGCCCGAGAACAAGCCCGGCGTCAAAAAGCCTTAGCAATAGCAAGTGCCATAATCAATGTGGCTCAGGCCGTAACATCGGCATTAACTGCAGGTCCTATAATTGGGATCATTTTAGCCGCCCTGGTCGGGATCCTTGGAGCCGTACAAATTGCCTACATTGCCAGTACTCCCATTCCTGAAGCAGCAAAAGGCCGGTATCAAAAGCTCTCTCAAGCTGCCAATGGAAGGTACAATGTAATCGGGGCCTCCAACGGCAAAGCTTACAACGATGTCCCCTACTCTCCCTCCTTTACCGGGATCCCTGGTCGTCCGTTGCTGGTCAATGAGACCGGCAATGAAATTGTAATAGATCCGTATACTACAAAAAACCTTCAGTTAAATTACCCGGAAGTTTTGCAAGTTATTAATGCTGCCCGAGTGCCCCAAAGGGCAACAGGTAATTATCCCGTCGACAGGACTCAATTTGTTCAAAAAAATGAAGGTCCGGTCATGACGGATAATTCAAATCTTGTTAAAGCGATTGAAAAATTAAACGAACATCTTAGTTCCGGGATCCGGTCTCGCGTTGTTTGGACAGAAATACAGGATGCCAATAAGAAAATGGCCTCTATTGATCTGGACGTTGTCAAATAATAAACCTAAAATAAAAAATTAAATCCATGCTTTCGATTCGAGTAAATAACCAGTCCCTAGATCTTGGAGATGATATCAGCATCTCCTGGGAGCTTCGTAATCCTATGTTTTATGAAGCCGGCAGTAGATCTTTTCCCTTTCATATTAAAAACACACCCCGTAATCAAAAAACACTAGGCTACAGGCATCGCATTGAGGGCGCCCTGAGCGTTTATGATGAATTTCCTTGTAGCATCGTATTCCGGAAGATTGATTTATTCCGTGGAACCCTGAAATTCAAAACCCTTAACAAGGATTATATTGAAGCTGTTGTCTATCTCATGGAAGGCGATTTTAATTATAACTGTAAATCAAAATTGCTTACTGATTTTGATTTTGGGGATTATTCTTATGCTACACCCCAAGCGGGCGTTGATTACGTGAACCATATCATATATGATCTGCTGCCCCAGTACTGGGGTTATCCTAATTTCAATAGGGCTTACCCGATGATTAATAATGAAAATTATTTCGATCCACCAACCGAGTATGATATATTGAAGTATTTTAATTACAGGCTCGAGGCCCCTTATTACCTCTCGTTATATTCAAATCACGACGATCCTGAGCCAAACAATATTATCGTTCCGTTTGTTTATTTAAGGCATGTCCTCAACACCGTAATTAGTGCGCTTGGATATGCTTTCACTGACCTGCTTTTTACCACCCATCCGGATTTCAATAAGCTTATCATTTATAACTCATTGTCAAACAATAATCATTGTCCGAATTTCACTTACTCGATGGACAAGACCTTTTTAAACCTTCATCTGCCCAGGATTTCATTAACTGAATTTTTATCTGGCATAGAGCAGCTCTTTAATGCAAGGTTTTATGTTGATGACCTGGATAAAAAAATAACGCTTCAGCCACTTGACGCGCTTATAACGGCGGGCGATGACACTGTTTTTGATCAAGGGGTTATCAGTAATACCATCGAGCCGGATGAACAGATTAAAGGATTTCATCTTTCTATGGAGTTGGATTCTTCAGATCAGGAATTATCTTCAGCGGCTGATCTAAGTGGTTATTACGATAAACACCTTAAAGCCTCTGTAGATACCGTTGCCGATCTCCCGGCGTGGCCTTTCTCAATGCCCGAGGATGTGCGGTATGTTGTTGCGCGTGGAACGTTTTACCGGTTTCTTACAAGTAAAACATGGATCGAGGATGCCATGGTTCAATTATCCAAATTTGGAGATTATTTTCACAAAGAATTTGGTGAAGTAAATACTATAAAAGTATCTAGCTTAATGAATAATGCTGTTATCTTCTCAAATA
This sequence comes from uncultured Bacteroidales bacterium, assembly GCA_903925275.1. Classification (GTDB taxonomy): domain Bacteria; phylum Bacteroidota; class Bacteroidia; order Bacteroidales; family FEN-979; genus CAIVAT01. The sequence continues at coordinate 2,316 of CAIYES010000292.1, read as the reverse complement.
CAATGTTTTCAAAGTGCGGTAATCAATTGGCCGATTATAGTGATATAAAATTCCGTCTTTTGTTCGTAGATTCTATTGCCGTGCCAAATACCACCCCGACAAAATATATACCTATCGGAACCATGGCGACGGCAAATCATAATCTTTGGATGAATTTTCCTAACAATATGTTTGATAAGTTCCATCGCAAAACATGTGATTTTTACCTGACTACCAAAATGGTTAAAATTCAAAAGGATATGAGTTTTACTGAAATCCGGAATTTTGATTTTAAGAAAAAATACAGGATTGATTCAACACGGTATCTCATTCGCAGAATCCAGCTCACAATCAAAGGAAACTCAATAACACCGGCACTAATGGAATGTATGACGGTTAAATGATCCTTTTCGCCTAATCTGTTGTTTTTTCCCATGTAGAAACATGGAACAATCAAACGGTTTTTAAAGTTGATTCACCCAGGGGCTGATCATCCATACGCTTCATGTATTTTATCTTTAGTTCATCAACAATCTTTGTGTAAATCTGAGTTGTTTTAAGCTCGGTATGTCCCAGGAGTTTGCTTATTACTTCGATAGGGATTTCTCTGATTATCGCTGTAACAGCAAATGAATGCCTGCTAACATGGAAAGTCAATCGTTTATTTAATTCCAATTTTTTAGCGATGGTCTTCAGGTGACGGTTGATCGTTGTATTTGAACGTAACCGCAAAACGGTTTGCTCCTGAAATCCTGGCTCAATCAGATTTTTTGCTTTTTGAATCACCGGAATACTGACTTGCTGCTCTGTTTTGTGCTGCAGTATCCGAATGATCAATATTTCCTGCCCGTCATGAATTTCCTTTTTTACGTTCATATTCTTCAGGATTTTTGCATCCCTATACCGCAAACCATTATAACAGCAGAACAAGAAACATTTTAACGCATTTTGTACACCTGGCTTAAGAGTGTCTGACAGGTAAAGCTTTTCCATTCGTTCAATTTCCTCAATGGTCAGAAAATCCCTTACTCCTGGTTGCTTGGTTAAAGGATAATCTTCAAAGGGGTTTTCCATTATAACTACTTTATCCCGCTTTGCTCGTTTAATCATCGTTCTGCAAAAAGATAAAGCCTTATGACAAGTATTAACCCCATTACCCAGGCCGATCATGTATTCATGGTATTGAACGACCCATTCCCTTGTAATCTCACCAAAGGTTAACTTTGCCTTATATTTCTTCATCTTTGAAATATACGATTTGTAAGAGCGGATAGTATCAGGAGCTTTCTTCATTTTCCGCAAATGTTCAACCTCCTTTGTGGCAAAGGTGTAGAAGCAATCCTTTATTTCTATTGGGTTTTTGAATCGCTTATCGAATTCCGCTAATGTCATAGGGCGGTTTTCTTTGCGGATATTGCGGAAAACTTCACCGGCGCGGTCTTCTCCATCGGTTATTACACCATTGATGTAGGTCATGTTCACCCAGGAACAACGCTTTATTTGCCGGCTCTTATGATCCCAGTACTTGTCTGGTTCAAATACGGATACACCTAAAGCATAATCTTTTTTGATCCGGTTTATGATCACACGAAGATATACCGGTACTGATCCGTTCTTTTTGGGATAGTCGGATCTAAGAAATATTTTATAAGTAGGATTCATTTGGCATCATGTTAAAATGTGAAACATTTGTGAAACATTTTGCCAAACTCAGGGGGAAACCAGGCTTTTATTTAAAGAACGCAATTCTTAGAAAAGCCTATAAATCGTTAGGTTTCGCGCATGATATAGAAAATGAGGCTATATTTGTTTGCTAACCTGGGTGGAGTATAGGGTTCTCACATCCCTTTTCATCTTTCCTTTGTTAATCGTGGTTTCCGAATATATTGAGTTTGTTAAATGCGAAGCATACGAGAAGCAGTTTTAAGGCTTCATCTCTTTGTTAGCTTCTCAATAAGCTCTTTTTGTTTCTTAATAATACCGTCTCTGAGTTTAATTTCATCCTCCATCGTTTTTTCAAGATCCTTTTCCCTACTAGACAAATAATCAATTAATGCCATCTGGTTTTGAATTTGTTGTTTAAGCTCATCTATTTCAGCAGATGGATCTATTGAGAAAAGCTCCCAAATAGGAATATTTAAAATTTTAATAATCTTTTCAAGATGAGCAGCAGGCAACGTATTGTTTTTAATTGTCATATAAAGACCTGGCTTAGAAAAACCAATCTCTTTGGCTATTGCTGAAATAGGAATCTTTCTTTTATGAGAGTAATATTTTATCCTTTCAAGATTCATTGTTAATAACTTTTCAGGTAATTATCTCTTATTTTTAATTTAT
>CAIYES010000291.1 GCA_903925275.1 uncultured Bacteroidales bacterium | reverse complement strand
TGGAGAGATTCTGGGGATTTACAAAAACTTGGAGGCAGTAGGCAATAGGCAGTAGGCAATAGGCAATAGGCAATAGGCAATAGGCAATAGGCAATAGGCAGTAGGCAATAGGCAATAGGCAATAGGCAGTAGGCAGTAGGCAATAGGCAGTAGGCAATAGGCAATAGGCAGTAGGCAATAGTTTTTTCATTTTCACATCAGCACATTTGCACATCAGCACATTGATTTCATTTATGTTTAAGGACCGCCTCACCAAATTTTTTAGTGATCTGCAAGCCGATCTTCTGCAAAAATTGTGTCGGAAGCTCACCTCCGGCAAATATATAAATCAGGTCATTTTTAATTTTCAATTCCTCGCTGTTAAGATGCGATTTGACGATGATATGAGCTTTGTCAATTATGGCAGGGCTTGTGTTAAAAAGAACATGAATTTTGCCCGAAGCCATGGCTTCCTTTATTTTTTCATTGTTTTTTGGTTTGATCCTGTTGAAAACCTCGTTTCGGTATGAAAGGGTAACTTTGTTCTGGTCAGCGAGCATCAAGGCCGATTCAATTGCCGAGTCGCCGCCTCCAACAACCATGATCTCTTTTCCGCTGATGCCTTCAGGTTCCAGGAGCCGGTATGATACCTTTTCAAGCGTTTCTCCCGGAATACCGAGTTTGCGGGGCGTTCCCCGGCGTCCGATGGAAAGTAAAACACATTTAGCAGTGAAATGTTCACCGCTAAGGATTTCAACTTTAAAATAGCCATTTTCAGAAATAATGGCCTCAACCTTTGAATTTTCCCTGATGGTAATGCTGTTTTTTTTCAGCACATCTTTCCATAATTCGAGCAATTCTGACTTGCTGGTTTCATAGAGTTTCACTTTGCCATATAGGGGCAGATCCATTGCTGAAGTCATCACAATTTTAGACCTTGGAAAGGTAAATACTGTTCCACCCAGGGTGTCCTGGTCTAAAGTAAGGAAGTTGAGCTGGTGTTTTTTTGCTGTAAGAGAAGCCGAAATACCCGCTGGCCCTGCGCCTACAATAATAAGGTCATAGGTGGCCTGATGATTTTTCCTGAGCGATTTTACAATATTTTCAACCGATTGCCGGCCTTGTTCAACGGCATTTTTGATCAGTCCCATCCCGCCGAGTTCTCCGGCAATAAAAATCCCGGGGATATTTGTTTGGAAGTGTTCATCCACATGGGGCAAGTCGACTCCTCGTTTGTCGGTGCCGATGCACAGGCTGATCGCCTGTGTAGGACAGGCATGAAAACAAGCGCCATGTCCGATGCATTGCGAGGCATTAATGGTGGTAGCTTTACCGTTTCTGATGCCCAGGATATCTTTTTCTGGACATGCAGCAATGCAGGCCCCGGTTCTGATACAACTGCCTTCATCAACAACAGGATGAAGGGATATAGGCTCGTACATTCCCTCGAGCTTTGCCTTGACAATCTTTGCTTCAACCTTTTTCGAATCCCGCTTTTGTTTTCGCAAATAGATGAAGACAACGATCAGGCAAAAAAGGATCGCCACTGAGTATGATGCAATTTTTTCGAAAACCAGTTCCATAATTAAAATATCCAGCGGTAACCAAAAACAATTGTAACGGAAACGTGAATAATCATAATAATCAGCATCACAAGTGCGAAAGGCAGATGTGCGACATGCCAGTATTTGAAGAGATTCTGCATGATCACAAGACTTTCAATCCTCCTGTTAAGTGAAATATCACTCTTTACAAGGTCAATTACCTGTTTCCGTTGTGTCTTAATAATGTTGTTTTGCTTCAGCACTGCCTTTACGTTGCGCAGCGTCTTCATGTCATCCCTGTATTTTCTGAGATAGCGCACAAAGAAATTTTTATGATAGCGTTCGACCCTTCTTTTTGTTGAATCAACAATTACATTGTAACTGTCATCATCTAAGGAAACCAGTTTATGGATGATATCCCCGATGTCACTCTTCATTTCTCTGACTTCATTTAAACTCAATTCCCGGCCTTCTATTGTTCTGGGGATCTGGATGTAGATAAATCTGCCAATGATACCACTCAGGAAAACCGCGACCATACTCCAGAAGCTGATTGCTACCAATCCTCCGAATTTGAACGAAGTATGAAACAGTACCAGGATAGGTCCTAATGAACATAGGAAAATATGAAGCTCGAGCCAATGTTTCAATACACCAACCCGGGTAAAGGCCCTGAACCGTTTTCGTGCCATGTAAAAGGAGACACCGATGATCATCAGCAGCGAACCGATAATTCCAAATCCATGGCCCCAAACGCCGCTGGGTTTAAGTTTTAAATGATCGGGGTGAAAAAATCTATCTTCAATTCCCAGGTTGTAATATGAAAATCCAATATAAGTAATTGCAATAAATGCAGATACTACAATGAGGGAAAGAAAAATGAGGTAAATGATATGCGCGGTCTTTGACATTGCTTCAGAATCTGAAAAAGTTTATCGAATCAGCTTAACCTTATATTTTCATCCTGCAAAATTAAGTAAAAGAGGACTTAAATTTGCGAATACAACCAATTGAGAATGTTTCTAAATATTGACCAAAAATCAAAAATCGGGTTAATGAATATCAAGAAATATCTTGTATGATAATTCTGCCTGATTGATAAGCATCTGCATTCCGTTCATTGTCATTGCTTTCATGGCTTTCCCGCGTTTCATAAACTGGGTTTCAGGTGGATTGTAGATAAGGTCATATAAGTAATGTTGTGACGAGAGGAAGTGATACGGGATAGGAGGGAAGTCATCTGTATCCGGATACATGCCAATTGGCGTTGCATTGATAATAAGCCGGTTTTGGGATATAATTTCAGATGAGAGATCCTGATAAGAAATAATCCTGCTCCCTTGTTTCCTTCTGGAAACAAAGGTAAAAGCAATTTTTTTTTCTTCCAGCACATAGGCCACTGCTTTTGCTGCGCCTCCGGTTCCAAGGATGAGCGCCGGACACCTTGGAATCGGGTCAGTGATGGTCTGAAGAAATCCGGGGGCATCGGTATTGAATCCTTTTGTCAGGATTTTTTCATTGTTATGATTAATCTGGATCGTGTTGACAGCACCCACCGATCGTGCTGTTTCGTCTAACTCATCTAAATAGGGGATAATCTTTTCTTTGTAAGGGATGGTGACATTCAGTCCTTTTAATCCGGGATGTGACTGAAGCAACTGAGGGAATTCACTGATATCCTTTAACGGAAAAAGGTGATATGACCTATTTGAACCACCTTCCTCCCTGAATTTTTCGGTAAACCAGGCGGCCGACCATGAATGACCCAGCGGAAATCCAATTAACCCGAATAATACCATATCATGTCCAATTGCACTAGTTCATTTTATCGACCAGGACACGATCAATCCCGAGCCTGCAATTCGCCATTATACTATTTAGGTTGAAACTTTTTGAATTTGGCAGGAAGAAAGCTGAAAAACGTGTCACCACGCAAGCCAAGACGCAACGTTTCAAGCGGAATGAGTTCGGCAGGGGCAATGTTGCCCAGATTTACATTGGCTCCGAATTGCTTGATAAACCAAACCTGTTGAGATTTCAACGGGGCTTCCCACAGCAATTTATCAGCCTGGACTTTTGCAAGAATCTTGTTGATAAGGGCAACATGGGCTTTACCTGTCGGACGGTAAATGCCGACATTGCCGCTTTCACGCGCTTCGCCGATTACTTTGAGTGAACCGGCCTGTAATTCTTTTTGCATCATTTCGATCCAGCGGGCAGGTGCAATGAGAATGCCAGATTCTTTAGAACCAACTTCGGAAAGGACAGTGTATTTTTTGGCCAGTTTATGAATATATTCGCATTTTAAATCGTGATCCATAATCATCGAACCATCGGAAACCTCAACGGTATCCAGGCCTAACTGATCGATATATTTCAGATAATCCTCAAACATGCCACGGATTACGAATGCTTCAAACAGCGTTCCCCCAACATATACTTTGATATTGGCCTGCTGATAAATTTTGACTTTTTCCCTGACCTTTTTTCCTGCCACAGAGGTTCCAAAACCAAGTTTTATATAATCGGCCAGGTGACCGGCTGTTTCTACAAAATCTTCTGCTTCACGAAGGCTGAGACCTTTGTCCATCACCATGGCAATCCCGTTTTGCCTTGGTTTGCTGGTACGGTCTGGTAAGAATGGGAGGGTAATCTGAGTCATATAGAGGTTAATTTAAGTTAATCATCAGAAGAGAACTAATTTTCAAATTTTTTATATCCTTCAATAACTTCAGCCACAAGCGGATGGTTTTTAGCTTCCGGAAAAGTTGTAAAAAGACGCTTATAACCTTCATAATCCATTTCCAGCGCTATCAGCATGGTTTCATTCCCCTGTTGGGATTTTCCCATCATGAAAAGATAATATGCCATTACAAAGTAAAAATCGGCGTGTGTTTCGTGGTATTGCAAACCATCGAGAAGAACGGCATATCCCTTTTCATAATCGTTCTGATCAGCATAAACCACAGAAAGATCCAGCCAGATATCAATGTCATCGGGATCGAGTTCGATTACCTTTCTGTACGAGGATATTCCTTCTTCAATCTTTGATAGTTTAATCTGAATATCTCCGAGAATAAACCAGTACTCCGGAATTGAAGGGGTGATTTTTATCGCTTTTTGTACGAAAGGGAGTGCCGATTGATGTCTTCCAAGTTCATCGTGCGATATTCCGATTCCCAGCCAGGCATCTGCAAATTCAGGATCAAGCGCAACAGCTTTCTGGTAATAGTCTATTGACGCATCAAACTTTTTCAGCTTCTCGTAACACTCGGCAATATAATAATAGGTAACCGGTTCAGGATCTTCGTAATAAAATGTTTCAAAATAGGTTTCAACGGCTTTGTCAAAGTTGCCGATGTTGGCATAGCAATTGGCCTTGTTGAAATAGGCAGATGAAAAGGTTTCATCAATTGCCAGAACATAATCATACGCATCAATGGCCTTTTCGTAAAGATCGAGGTTGCTGTATGCAATACCGAGGTTAAACCAGGCTGCCACTGAATAGGGATGGTGGTCAAGAAAAGTATGTAAATAGGCAATGCTGCGTTCAGTTTGTTGCGATACTTCACAACAAAAAGCAAATTCATACAATGCCGATTCGTTTTCGGGATTTATTTCAATTGATTTTAGCAAAAAGTCGATTGCCAGATCATATTTGCCCAGATTTTCATACTCAAATGCGATATTTGCGTAGATATCGTCAACATAATCGGCCCCGTCAATAGCTTTTTTGAACTCTTCAATCGCTTTTTCAGGTTTTTCAAGCTGGCTGTAGAGGTTTCCCTTGGCAAGGAAAATGTCGCTGTCGGATGATGGGGAATGATCAATCTCCTTCAATATCCGCAAGGCCTCCCGGTCTTTTTTTGCGTTAACCTGGTATTGTGCCATTTTTACAAGAATCGAAACACATCCCGGATGTTGTTCCAATGCCAGGTTTATGGTTTTTAGGGCTTTTCGCTGCTCGTTTTTGAAAAAATAGTACTCAATGATCTCTTCGAATTCATCAACATCAAAGAAAAAATGCTGATTCTGTTGAACCATTTTTTCAAAACGCCCCACAAGGGTAAGGGTTTCACGGTCAAAATATGATTCAAAAGGCTCTTCCATTCAGCACGTTATGTTGCCTTATGCGGCAAGACAGCAATTTCTGCAAAATTACGAAAAAAAGGCTTGCAGGCGTGAATCAGATTTACCGGATCCCCTTTTTTTTTATCGTAAAGAATTGTCAAATGGAAAAACTTTACTTTTGTGAAAAAAAATCAGATGGCCTTAATCAAATCCATTTCAGGCATCAGGGGTACCATTGGGGGTAAACCTGGAGAAGGACTCAGCCCCGTTGATATTGTCAGGTTTACCGCTGCCTATGTTGCCTTCCTTAAAGAGGAACATCCTCACCAAAAAATGCTGGTAGTGGTCGGACGCGATGCCCGGATTTCCGGTGCAATGGTCAATAATCTGGTTGTTGGTACACTGATGGGAATGGGGGTGGATGTGCTGGATATCGGATTAACTACAACTCCCACTGTTGAAATTACGGTTGTTGATGTAAATGCATCCGGTGGCCTCATACTCACAGCGAGTCATAACCCCGGGCAATGGAATGCACTTAAACTTTTGAATTATAAGGGTGAATTTCTTTCGGCTGCTGATGGCAAAAGGGTTCTTGAATTGTCGGAAAAGTGCGATTTCATATTCGCAGAAGCGAATAGCCTTGGTTCTTATAAAACCGATGATACCTATATTCTGAAGCATATTGAGAAAATTCTTGCTTTGCCGATGGTCGATGTTGAAGCTATTAAAAAGGCAAATTTCAGGGTTGTCATCGATGCTGTGAACAGTACTGGTGGAATAGCCATTCCCGCTTTACTTAAAGCATTGAATGTGCGAAAAACAGATAAACTTTTTTGTGAGCCAACTGGCCATTTCCCGCACAATCCGGAACCGCTTCCCGAACATCTGGACGAGATATGTCAAGCTGTTGTTAATAATAAAGCCGACATTGGTTTTGTAGTCGATCCCGATGTCGACCGCCTTGCCATTATCAATGAGATTGGTGAACCATTTGGTGAAGAATATACACTTGTCGCGGTTGCCGATTATATTCTCCGGCATAAAAAGGGCAATACCGTTTCAAACCTCTCTTCAACCCAGGCACTTAAAGTTGTGACCGAACAGGCAGGAGGGGAGTATTTTGCATCGGCAGTAGGAGAGGTGAACGTGGTGGAGATGATGAAACAGAAGAATGCAGTGATTGGTGGGGAAGGGAACGGAGGAATTATTTACCCTGAATTGCACTATGGACGGGATGCCTTGGTTGGCATTGCTCTTTTTCTTACCTCCCTGGCAAAATCGGGACAAAAATGTTCGGCACTGCGGGATAAATTCCCCGATTATTACATCTCAAAAAACAAAATAGAATTTTCTCCTGAGATGGATATTGAGAATATTCTTGAAAACATTATCGTGAAATACAAATCCCAGCCAATAACCACCATTGATGGTATTAAAATCCATTTTGAAAATGAATGGGTACATCTGCGCCGGTCCAATACTGAACCAATTGTAAGGATTTATGCTGAAAGCGATATGATGGCCAAGGCTGAGAACCTGGCAAAAAAGATTATCAACGACTTCAAGGATATTATCAATAACCGCTGATCACATGGCCCGTAAGAAAGCAAAAAAAGCGAAAAAGCCGGTTAAATTCAAAACAATTACCTTGAAGATTACAGCAAGGCAGAAAAAATCATTGATCAACTACTGCAGGTCTCGCCGCACCACACCCAATAAAGCAATAAAGAAGGCAATCCGCCCCTTGTTAGACAACTACAGCGGACTTGAAACAGGAAATATCCAGCACGTGAAGGTAAATCAGCTTGAACTTTTCTGAATCCAGGCTTATTTCCTTTTTAAGATTGATTCGTAAGGAGTACGGTTAAGAATTGAGCGCCCAAGGGTTACTTCATCGGTGTGTTCCAATTCATCGCCAATGGATATTCCCCGGGCAATGGTGGTCATGGTAATATTAAAATCAGACAGTTTTCTGAAAAGATAGAAATTTGTCGTGTCCCCTTCAATGGTCGTCGGGAGGGCAAAAATCACCTCACTTACTGCGCCTGAACTCAACCGGTCGATCAGCGCATCAATATGCAGGTCATGGGGACCAATCCCGTTCATCGGGGAGATAATACCTCCAAGTACATGGTAAACGCCATTGTACTGACTGGTGTTCTCAACTGCAATAACATCGCGAATATCTTCCACTACACATATCAGTGTTTGATCCCGTTTTGGGTTTGCACATATTGCACAAAGTTCCTGATCTGAAATATTCCGGCAATTTTTACAATAATTGATCTCATTCCGCATTTTAATGACGGCTGTTCCCAGTGCTTCCACTTCAACAATGCTCTTTTTCAACAAATGCAAAGCCATGCGCATCGCAGTTTTCCGGCCGATGCCCGGAAGTTTGGCCAGTTCATTTACGGCCAGTTCGAGGAGTTTTGATGGGTAGGTTTGCAAGAGAAATTTTATTTACTTTGCAAAAGTAATTTTTTATGCATTATGTTCAGGACTTTCGTTGTTGTCGTGTTTGTAATTTTTAGCAGTTCCGTTTTTGGTCAGGACACCGTGAATATTACAGATTTGCGAGGCCATAAACAGGGATATTGGCGTAAAACCGATTCGGTTGGCCAATTAATCTATGTCGGTCATTTTAAGGATGGTTTTCCCATCGGAGAGTTCCGTTATTATTACCCCAATGGTAAACTGAAAACTGTTTCCCTTCTTTCGAATCAAGGTAAACGGGCGGTCACAAATTCATACTTTATCAATGGCATGAAAATGGCCAGCGGTATTTACATCAATGAAAAAAAAGACAGTATCTGGCATTTTTACAGTGAAGAAAATGGCAAGATGGTTTCTGAAGAACTCTATAAGAATGGTCTGATCGATGGTTACTCTAAATTGTTTTTTCCTGAAGGAGGTTTGTCGGAAGTGAACGTTTATAAGCAAGGTATCCGGGATGGTCTTTGGGAACAATATTATCAGGAAGGAAAAATCAAATTGCGCGGTGCTTTCAAGGCAGGCGAAAAACAGGGTGCTTTAAAGATTTTTTATCCCTCAGGCCAGACCATGATTACCGGCCAGTACAATGCAGGTCACCAGGATGGAACATGGTTTTACTACAACGAAAAGGGAACAACTGAAAAAAAGGAGACTTACAGGAATGGCATGCTGATAAAAGCTGAAGAATCGCCAAAATAACCTTCCAGTCTCGTTTGTTTTCCTTCCGGCAACATTTCACCCATCAATACATTCCCTGGTTACTAAATCATCATTTCTACACAGATTTTGTGCCTACGGCACAGTCTTACACACAGAAATATAACTAAATAAGAAATTTAAACAGTCTCTTAATACGTGAAAAAAAAGACCCTGGTACTTGGCGCCAGCACAAATCCGGAACGGTTTGCATTCATGGCTGTAAGAAAATTGAAGTACAGTCATGTTCCCGTTGTGGCCGTTGGTTTGCGTGAAGGCGAGATCAGTGGTATCAGAATTGAAAAACCATTTTCGAAATTCGATGAAATACATACAGTCACATTGTATGTCGGCCCTAAGAACCTGCCTGCATATTATGATTATATTCTCGGGTTAAAGCCAAAACGTGTTATTTTCAATCCCGGAACAGAATCTCCGGAATTTGCTGAAATCCTTAGCGCTGCCGGCATTGAAGTGGTTTATGGGTGCACCCTCATCATGATTGCCAACAATCAGTATTGAGTATACTATTTTCCATGTTTTCAGCGTTTGATGTTTATCCCGGGTCGGAATCAAAGAAATTCTTATTTTTGTGGCAGTATTGAAATTCCAGATGAAACATCTCCTTCTTATTTGTTGTTTTCTTTTCAGTATTTCGGTTATCGGCCAGGTTACCGTAACCGTAAAACCTGTCGACACCATTGTTTGCTTTGGCGACAGTGTTGCTTTTACAACGGTTGTAACCAATGCAGGCTCTGCAGCCATTATTTACCGCTGGCAAAAAAACTTCATTGACATTCCCGGTGCTACCGATTCAATATATGCTATTACGCATGTGTCGGGCAGTTCCCCGGGAATTTACCGTTGCATTATCTCAGTGGCGGGCTTAGGTGTTGACACCAGCAACGATGTGCAATTGCGAATGCATCCAAAAATGAAATTCGATACATTGTACCGGTATAACCCGCTTGGATGCCCGACAATTGATACAACCAGCGTGCCTTTGTGCATCGGACAATTTAAGACCCGGATTTCGGGTGGTACAGTATTTAAAAATTATCCTCCCTATATTTATGAATGGGGTGGGGGATTTTCACAAGATACCATTGTTTTCGGCCTTTGTCCGGGAAAACATACGTTTAAGGTGACCGATTCACTTGGTTGTTCGATCGACAGTGTCTATCTGGTTG
>CAIYES010000290.1 GCA_903925275.1 uncultured Bacteroidales bacterium | reverse complement strand
TTCAGATTTTCCAATAATGCACCGTGACCACCGGGACGAAATAGGAGCATTCCATCCTGGTTTCGGACCGGCTTATTGTTTTCATCAACGGCAAGGGTATCGGTGGACGGTTTTTGAACTGAAAATGAAATTTCAAATTTTACACCAAGCTTCGACTCATATAAACCCTTGACATTTTCAAAAAGATCCTGAAATTTGTTAAGGTGTTCAGGGGAAATGGTAAAATGAATCCGTGCGTTACCTTGCCGATCTCTTGTATATTCAGCCGCCTCCACCAAATGTTCCTCAGCCGCTGTCCGGGAAAAATCATTGTATTGGTGAAATTTCAACAATGCTTTCGGCAGATTGGCATAGTCCAATCCGTCAGAATTTAAGATATAATCAATGATCGTAGAAAACTTTTTATTTTCGATGATTTCACTTATCGACATTCCTGCTGCCGCCATGCAACTTGACAAATCAAAATAAAATGCAATCTGACCGAGGTTGTTGATTAAATAATAAACAGAATTGAAGCCTTTATCCGTTATAACCGGTTCATTTCCTGATGAATCCCTTACCGATTGCTCCTGGAACTCAAAGAGGTGTTTGAACATTCTGCTCGCAGCGCCGGAGGCTGGAACAAATTTAACCACCTTGAGGTCAGGTAACCCTTTTTCAAAATGTGATATGTAAATCGATTTTTGTGATTCATCAAAATTCATGAGTCCATCGCCCGGAATTGCAGGTTTGGCTAGGCAAATAAAAGGGAATCCTTTAATAAAGTGCTCAATTTGTTTCTCAATAACCGGAAGGTCGATCCCTTTTATTAAGATTTGGTTAAAATCTTGTTGGTTAAACATAAGAACATATTTTGTAATTTTCGTACAAATTTATTCTAAAAAAATGAAAACAATTACGATTATTCTCATTTCCGTCTTGGTTTCTTTCCATTCACTGGCACAAATTGCCCCTCAAAAATACTTTATAGAATTTATGGACAGATTCAACTCTCCATATTCAATTACCCGGGCACAGGAGTTTCTTTCGATCCGCTCAATCGAACGCAGGCAAAAACAAGGAATAGCAATTGTACAAAATGATCTTCCGGTAAACGATACCTATGTAAATGAATTGAGAAAGTATAACATTGGAATTCTGACACGGTCCAAATGGTTTAACGGTGTAACAATTTATTGCCTTAATCCGGCTATAATTGATTCAATCAACATGCTTCCATTTGTAAAACATGTAATAAAAAATGAGTTTATTAGTAAAGCATATACTTATGAATCAAACTATAAATTCAGGTTAGAGGAAGCTTCACTTCAATATTTTAATCATATTACGATTCCTGCTATATTGAGTGACAATGTTAACTCAATGTTCAACTATGGTCCATCATACAATCAAATTCATATGCTTAAAGGAGATAGTTTGCATAAAATGGGATATAGGGGCGAAGGGAAAGTCATTGCAATCCTTGATGCGGGATTCTACAATGTTGATACGCTGAGAACTTTTGATAGTTTAATTGCTAACAATCAGATTCTTGGAACAAAGGATTTTGTATCTCCAGGAAATAACGTCTACAAAGCATATCACCATGGAATGGAAGTACTTTCGTGTATAGGAGGTAATATACCAGGGGAAATTATTGGTACAGCGCCCAAAGCAAAATTTTGGTTACTTCGCTCAGAAGATGTTAATTCTGAGAATATTATAGAAGAGTACAATTGGGTTTCCGCTGCCGAATTTGCCGATAGCGTGGGAGCAGATATTATTAATTCCTCTCTCGGATATACTACATTTGAGGACACTTTGCGAAACCATACCTGTTTTGACATGAATGGCAATACAACACCCGTAACCAAAGGTGCAAACATGGCTTTCAGTAAAGGAATGATTGTAGTGAACAGTGCGGGAAATTCTGGAGGAAATATTTGGAAATGTGTCAGTTCCCCTGCTGATGGATTTAATGTACTGGCTATAGCTGCGGTCGATTCTAATGGGCTTAGGGCATCGTTCAGTTCGACGGGGGAGGCAACACATCGTATAAAGCCAAATGTTGCCGCTTTGGGAAAGGATGCGGTTGTTTCGTCCATCAACGGAACGATCCTATACGCAAGTGGAACCTCATTTTCTTCACCGATCATTTCAGGATTGGTTGCATGTTTGTGGCAGGCTGCCCCTGATTGGAACAACAATTCAATCGTAAGGGCTATCGAATTGAGCGGCAATCAGATAGCACATCCGGATTCATTACTTGGATACGGAATTCCTGATTTTATAAAGGCTTTAAAAACTGTATCGCTTCCTGAAAGTGAAAACCTAAAGCCTGTTTACATTTATCCAAACCCATTTTCAGACGATTTTTCAGTAAAATTCTATTCCCCTTTTAAACAAGAAATTGATTTATTCATGTATGACCAGGTAGGGAGAAATGTCTGTAAGATAACAAAACAAGCAACAGAGGCGGGGAGTAATGATTTACACATCTCCAATTTGTCTAATCTGAAAACCGGTAACTATATTCTAAAAATAATCGGCAAAGATTTTATTACAAACGTCAAGCTGATTAAAATCAACAACTAAACGGACATATACATTTGTATACTCAATTAATTACACATGTATATTATCGTGCAATTTTTGTACAAATGTAACATCTGTATACAAATTAGGCGTTGATTGAAAATTATTACTTATCTGAAAATTAACATTTCTTGAATCTTCTTATAAACTCTCTCCAAATAATTGAATGTTAGGATATTGTTTAATTCATTTTCTACTCCCTTCCGAAAATAATGAGCGTAGGAACACAGGAAGAATGCATTATTTCGTCCTTACCAGATAACATGGCTCATATAACATTCGATCTCTTAGCCTTGTTGTGCCCACCGCAAAGCCTTACAAACAGCAAATTAGTAGTATTAGATATTTATCAGATAATAAGTCCAGCAATTGTAATTGTGCTTTTTGTCCTGATATTATAACTAATTGATAATAAACATAAGAGCTATAAATGGTATTACATCTTTCTGAACTATACCAATTCTGATATATACCGGGTTTGTGTGCTTTATGAGCTGATATTCAAATATTTATTGCGATTTGACATTTTATTTCACTTTTGTAATAGTTTGAAATCAAACTTTTACTTTTCACTGAGTTTTGAATCTTCTTTCTTGGTGGACACCATGTTTGTTTACATATGTATCTCAATACATTTCAGATATACAAATGTAAATTATACCAATGGGATATGCTAATTAGTTCTTATAAATCAAAATATCAATTATATACATAAATTACATAATGTATTTGTTTACTTACAGAATTAATTACATTTGATTTAATTATTTTATTTTAAATTGTTACTTTTGTATAAACATTTCATGATGGTAGAACGGATTTTATATCTTATCAAGATAAAAAAGTTGACACCTTCTCAATTTGCTGATGAAATTGGAATTCAGCGTTCAGGTATGTCTCATATAATTTCAGGACGAAATAAACCCAGTCTTGAATTTGTTTTGAAGATTTTAAAGAGATATCCTGAAGTAAAGCCTGAGTGGCTTTTATATGGTTCTACTAATCCTGAAATAAATACTGATGCGGGAGCTGCAATGGATATGAATCCTGAACAAGACAAGCAAACTGACAAAGCAGTGCTTACCAATGTTCCTGCATCATTATTTGATGAGATGGAAGCAGCTGACCTTAAACCTGAAACCAAGCCTCAGCGAAGCCAGAAAAAAGATAAAGCTGATCGAAAAATAGAAAAGATTGTTGTTTTTTACGACGATCGTACCTTCAGGGAATATGATCCGGAAAAATAATCAGGTTCTTTCAATGAAGGAAAAGAAAAATCCTGATTCCCGTTCAGCACTTTCATCGCTGTCAGAACCATGAATTGCATTTTCGCTGAGGCTTTTCCCATACAATTTGCGTATGGTGTTATCTTCGGCTTTAGCAGGGTCGGTGGCACCAATAAATTGCCTGAAATCTTCGACTGCATTTTCTTTTTCAAGAATGGCTGCAACGATAGAGCCTGAAGACATGAATGTGGTCAGATCTTCAAAAAAAGGTTTTCCAGTGTGCATTTCATAAAAATGCCCTGCCAGCTCCTTACTTAACCGGACTTTCTTCATTGCTATTATTCTATATCCTCCATCTTCGATCTTTGCAAGGATTTTTCCTGTAAAACCTGACTCAAAGGCAGAGGGTTTTATCATGGTAAACGTAATTTTTCCGGCCATTTTCCTATTGGTTTATGAGCAAACAAAATTACAACTATATTTCAAATTATCATTAATTTTGCACCCCTATAAAGCAAATCTTCTTGGAAAACACTGACTTTCTTAATATAGCTGAAAAGCTTTCAAAGCCCCTGCAGATCCTGATCACAACACACACTAACCCTGACGGCGATGCCATTGGATCAAGCCTTGCCCTTTCATTCTATTTAAAAAAGAAAAACCATACAGTGCAGGTGATGGCTCCTGATCCCTTTCCCGATTTCCTTGCCTGGATGCCCGGTCACGAAGATATCCTGATCTTTTCAAAAGATAAAAGTGAGTGTATCAGGGCTATTGAGCGTGCTGACCTTATAATTGCTGCAGATTTTAACAACTTTAGCCGTCTGAACGAAGCTGCCGTGTTGGTTCGTCAGTCAAAAGCTGTCAAAGTGCTCATTGACCATCATTTATTTGCCTCTGACGAATTTGATTACAAAATCTCCATCTCACGCATTTCTTCAACTTCTGAATTGGTTTACAACTTTATTGAAGCAATGGGGGACCTGATTTTATTGGATAAAAACATCGCCGAGTGTATTTATGCCGGGATAATTACCGATACAGGGTCTCTAAGCTACGCATGCAACTATGTCAACACCTATATGATTATTGCCGAGCTAATCCGCCTTGGAATTGACGGGGAGCATTTACACCGGCTTATTTATGATACATACTCTGAAAGCAGGCTTAGGTTGTTGGGTTATTCAATCAGTGATCAGTTAGTGGTCCTTCCAGATTATCATACAGCTTTTATAACCCTGTCCAGTGCTGATCTTCTGAAATTCAATCATCAGATCGGTGATACCGAAGGTGTGGTAAATTACGCACTTTCCATTAAAGATATTAATCTTGCGGCTCTATTTATGGAAAGGGATGGAGTTGTGAAAATTTCATTTCGTTCCAAGGGTAATTTTTCTGTCGACTCCTTCGCCAGGGAGCATTTTAATGGAGGCGGCCATCGCAATGCTTCCGGGGCAAACTGTGAAACATCTCTTGAAGACACAGTATTAAAATTCAGACAAATATTACCTTTGTATCAGTCAAAGCTTAAATCTGTTTATTCGTGAGCCGCAAAATTTATACGCAAAATTTCCATGAATTTGTAAGTTGTGCGGTCATAAAGGATCAGGCATGGTTGATATTTTTGCTCGCTCCTTTGTTTTGCATTTTCTGTTTGAGTTCCTGCCGCGAGACCACCAGAAAGGTGGATACAACAGTTCACATCCACACAATGGATGATACATTGTTAAATTTTAATCACCAGGTTGTTGTTGAAGAAAATCAGGAAATTGATGATTTCATACAGCGGTACCATTGGAATATGAATAAAACACAGACTGGGTTGCGTTGGATGATCTATAAAAACGGAAAAGGCAATGCTGTCCGGAAAGGGGATATTGCCTGTATAAAATATTCAATCAGTCTGATCAATGGTGACGTAGTCTGCCATGCAGATTCATCAAAACTTTTTGAATTTGAAGCGGGAAAGGCAGAAGTCCCTAATGGCCTGGAGGAAGGTATTTTATTTTTAAAATGTGGCGATCATGCCAAACTCATACTGCCATCACACCTTGCGTTCGGATTACTTGGCGATATGGATAAGATCAGGAACCGGGCAATTCTTGTTTATGATGTTGAACTTTGTCAGATAAAACCACTGAGGCGCGAAGGACACTAAAAAGCACTAAAATTATTTTTTTCTGTTCATGGCAAAAATGCATACTTAATTTTTTTTACCAAGGCAGGACTTTAGTATCTTTGCCGGTCAAATTGATGCTCTTCAAATAGGAGTTTATTTTTGGCTGAAAATATTTAAATCCTAATAAATAATGCTGATTCAGTAATGCATCAGAAAAACTTTAATTCATTGAATATTAACCAAACTGTTAAAATGCAAAGTATGAAAAAAGTGTTAGTAATTCCATTGGTCATGGTGATGTTGGTTGCTCTGACCATGATTTCCTGCAGATCAAAGTATCCTGGTTACGATAAAACAAAAACTGGCTTGTACTATAAGTTATTTAAAGTTAGTAAGGACACTGTTAAAGCAAGAGTCGGAGATTGGGTTTCATTAAACATGCGTTATGTTTATAAGGATTCCACTCTGTTTGACAGCAAACAAGCAATGGGAACCCCAGTAAGGTTTCAGTTGCCTCCTTCTGATTTCAAGGGTGACATTTATGAAGGTATTCAACTTATGTCGGCAGGTGACAGCGCCGGTTTTATCATTAATGCTGATTCACTTTTCAGAAAAACTTTTCGTCGCCCGGAAAGGCCACCATTTATTGACAGCAATAGTGTAATTCATTTTTATATATCCCTGATTTCAGTTGACTCCCCTGAAGCAATGATGAAGAAGGAACAACAAGACATAGGAAAATACAAGGCAGAAAAGAAAGTAACAGTTCCGCCTTCACCTTCAGGTGTATATTATATCGAACACGCACAGGGTAAGGGTGCTAAAATTGATTCCGGCACTTGGGTAACAGCTAATTTTACAGTGTCGCTTATTGATGGGAAGCAGATATTTTCTTCGACTGATCGTGGAGAACCTATTGTGTTTGAATATGGAAAACGCTTTGATACCCGTGGTTTTGCTGAAGGAGTTGGAAAAATGTTAAAAGGTAGCAAAGCTACCCTGCTTGTTCCTTCACAAATGGCTTTCGGCGAAAATGGCAACCCAAAAGCAAATATTCCTCCTTTCACTCCAATCGTTTATGATGTGGAAATAGTTGATGTTCAATCAAAAGCTGATCATGATAAGCAATTGGCCGCTGATAAAAAGAAAAAAGAACTCCAACTTGACAACAATAAGAAACAGGAAACCAGCCTTAGGCAAAAATATTTAAAAGATCACACCATCAATGCTAAACCAACAGCTTCAGGGCTGATCTATGTTGAAAAAGTAACAGGAACCGGTGCAAAAGCTTTAGCTGGCAAAAAGGTAAAGGTTCATTATACTGGAACATTGCTTGATGGCACCAAATTTGATTCATCACGTGACAGGAATGAACCATTTGAATTTACATTGGGCCAGGGACAAGTCATCAGAGGATGGGATGAAGGTATCGCTATGATGAAAGTAGGCGGAAGAGCTATACTTGTTGTTCCCTCAGTCATTGCATATGGCGCTGAAGATAAGGGTAAGATTCCTCCTTATTCAACCCTGGTATTTGATGTTGAGTTATTGGATGTCAAATAAATACTGAATATTAGCTATTTCTCACCCCCTGCCTGACGCTCTTTATGGAGAGGTGATGCAGGGGGTGAGGTGTTTTTACTCATCTCCTTCAGAATAAAAAGGCAGGGGTGAGGTGTTTTTTAGGATTCAACTATTTTCAAGTCTTTCCTGCAGGATTTTTAGTTCATCCCTCAATCGGGCGGCTTCAAGAAAATCAAGCTCTTTTACAGCCTCCTCCATAGCTTTACGATTTCTGCTTATTAATTTTTGCAGTTTTTCTTTCGACAGGTATTGTATTACCGGATCGGCTGCTACATCAATGTTCTCATGCTCATAATAGGGAACAGGATGATGTGTTTTCCCGTCTGCTACAGTAGTCTGTCCCATTATATCGTGTGTGCTTTTTACAATCTGGGTGGGGGTGATATTATGTTGAGTGTTATAGGTTATCTGCTTTTCTCTGCGACGATTCGTCTCATTCATCATCCTTTTCATCGAATCTGTGATCTTGTCAGCATACATAATGACCTTGCTGTTGATATTCCGTGCTGCACGCCCTGCTGTTTGGGTCAGGGAGCGTTCCGACCGTAAAAATCCCTCTTTATCAGCATCGAGAATTGCGACTAAAGAAACTTCAGGAAGGTCAAGCCCTTCACGAAGCAGGTTAACGCCCACCAGGACATCAAAAACCCCCATTCTCAAATCACGAAGAATTTCCACCCGTTCCAGTGTATCAACATCTGAATGAATATATCTGCATCTGACATCAATCTTCGTAAAATAGTTTGTCAGCTCTTCAGCCATCCGTTTGGTAAGTGTCGTAACCAGCGTGCGTTCATGCTTGATGATCCGCTCATTAATTTCATCAAGCAAATCATCGATCTGCCTCAGACTTGGCCTCACTTCAACAAATGGATCGAGCAATCCGGTAGGCCTGATCACTTGTTCTACTACGACACCTTCGCATTTTTGCAGTTCAAAATCTGCCGGTGTGGCACTCACATAGATGGTTTGATCAGTGAGTGTCTCAAATTCATCAAATTTCAGCGGCCTGTTATCCATAGCCGAAGGAAGCCTGAAACCATATTCGACAAGGGTTTGTTTGCGGGACCGATCACCTCCGAACATGGCCCTTATCTGAGGTACGGATACATGACTTTCGTCAATAACCATCAGAAAATCATCAGGAAAAAAATCGAGCAGGCAGAAAGGACGGGATCCGGATGTACGACCATCAAAGTACCTTGAATAATTTTCAATACCCGAACAGTACCCGAGTTCACGCATCATTTCTATATCATAACTAACCCGGTCTTCCAACCGTTTTGCTTCCAGTTCTTTGCCATTCTCTTTGAAATAGGTACATTGTTTGATCAGGTCATCCTGAATTTCGACCAGCGCCTCCCGCATTTTATCAGGAGAGGTGACGAAAATGTTTGCCGGATATAGCGTCATCATATTCATTTGCTCCAGTTTTCGCCCTGTCACAGGATCAAATGACTCAATGGTTTCCACTTCGTTGCCCATGAATATCACCCTGTAAGCAATGTCAAGATATGCAGGGAAAACATCTATAGAATCTCCTTTTACCCTGAACCGTCCACGGGTAAAGTCTCCTTCTGTACGTGAATAGAGGCTGTTGACAAGTGCATTCAGAAACTTCTTCCGGCCAATTTGGTCTCCCGTGTTCAACCGTATTACATTTTGGCTGAAATCATCCGGATTTCCTATTCCATAAATACAGGATACAGAAGAAACAACGATGATGTCACGCCTGCCCGATAAGAGTGCTGAAGATGCACTCAATCTAAGTTTTTCAATCTCCTCATTGATTGAAAGATCTTTTTCGATATATGTATTGGTTACCGGAATAAATGCTTCCGGCTGATAATAATCATAATATGAAACAAAAAACTCCACAGCATTTTCCGGAAAAAACTGTTTGAATTCGCCATATAATTGGGCTGCCAGCGTTTTATTATGACTCAGCACCAGGGTGGGTCTTTGAATTTGCTGAATTACATTGGCAATGGTGAATGTTTTACCGGAACCTGTCACTCCAAGCAATACCTGGCCGGGATCACCACGTTGAATACCTTCAACGAGTTGCTTTATTGCCTCGGGTTGATCTCCGGTAGGTTTGAATTCGGAAGTTAGCTTGAAATCCAACGGTACTTTTTTTATGGATGAAACATCAGGGTCGAGCTAATCGGGTAATGATCAGATAATTCAATATCAAATTTCTTATATGCCTGGGCACTGAATTTCTTCGAATAAAAAATGTAGTCTATCCTGAAAGAAGGAAATTTTCCGGCATAGGTACTCTCAAAGAATCCATTGCCTGCTTCTTTAAATGAATCAGTCAGTTGCAGGGTCAACTGGCGATATGAATAGGAGGAGGGTGTGTCATTAAAATCACCTGCAAGAATAATCGGGTATGGACAGGCTGCAATATGTTTTTTAAGAGTATTGACCTCCATCGACCGTAAAATAAATGCCTTACGGAGCTTCCAGAACATGCGTTTTGAACCCTCTTTTATGGGAGTCACCTCCTTGTCCGGTTCAGTAAGATGTGAATAAAACGAATAATCGTCATCCCCGAACCGAATGGATTCCAGATGCAGGTTATAAATCCGAATAGTATCGCGGTTGATAACAATATCACTGAATATTGCGAATAAACTGTGATCCTGAAGTTTAAAATGGCCTGAATTCACAACAGGATAACGTGAAAATGTGGCAATGGCATTGATCTTCTTTTTATTCCAGAAGTCCTGGTAGTTCATAAAGTAATAATATTCCAGCTGAATTGATTTTGTGAATTTCATCAGGGTTTGCGAGAAGTCCTCTCCAAAGGCAAAAAATTCCTGCACACAAATGATGTCGGCTTTTTGCTGAGCCAAAAACTCGGTGACTTTGCTTTTTGTTTCTTGCTTGTTGTCTTCTCTTTTCGTCCCGTAAAGCGTATGGACATTAAAACTAACAACTTTAATCTTCTCTGATGACAATGCTTTTGGATTAGACAACCTAAAGGGATAAATGGCCAGCAGGCTGTTATATCCTATTATAATGGTAATCAGTGAAACGAAAATAAATCGTTTCCAGGTGACTAACCAAAAAATTACAAAAAGCACATTGATTATCAGGAAAATCGGATAAGCCAGGCCGAAGAATGCAAAAATCCAGAATTTGTCCGGACTTATATATCCGGAAAGATATGAGGCTATCAACCCAATTACCGCAAATGTATTCAGGAAATATAAAATCGTTTTCAAAATTGATCTGCCTTTCATGATCCTGTGTTCAGAATAGTTCAGCGTTTATTTGATGTTTTGAAAAGAAACTCTTTTTCAGCTTTTGTCAGGCTGTCATAGCCACCTTTAGAAATCTTTTCAAGAATTTCATCGACTTTTTCCTGGATTTTCTTTTTTTTCAGATTGTATTCCTCATCAGAAACAGGCCTTTCGGAATAATCAGGAGCCATATAGGCAGACTTCTGTTTCCTGAATTTATTAAAAACCGAAAAAAACGGGAATGACGTTCTCCCTGAAACAGACTTTTTTGAAACCTTTACAATCTGGATGCAAACAAAACCGAATAACGCTCCTCCAAGATGTGCAATATGGCCACCGGGATTTCCAGATGGAATCATAAAAAAATCAATTACAAACAAGATGATTGCAAGATAGAGGATTCTGATTCTTCCAAAGAGAAAAAGCTGGATTGTATAACCGGGAACATAAAAAGATATTGCTGTCACAATAGCCATGACAGATGCAGAGGCCCCCAATGCATAAGCGTCCGGAACAATTCCGGCAAACACGGGGAATACATTAAATGCAAGGATGTAAACCAACCCTCCGGTTATCCCGCCCAGAAAATAGATACTGACTAAGAGCCTGGATGATAAAAACTCGAGAAAAATCCTGCCAAACCAATACAACCATAACATATTGAATAAAATATGCCAGAAATCAACATGCAGAAACATGTATGAAACGATGGTCCAAGGTCTTGATACCAAATAAGGAAAGAAAGCCGGAAGTGCCAAAGTATGCAATACCAACTTCCCGGCTGTGGCATCAACTGGGTAGTTTAAAAAAAATAAGATTACTTTAAGTATTTGTATGAAAATCCAAACAGAGACATTGACAAGGATTAACACCGAAAGCCCGGATCCCTCTTTGAAAAAGTGCTTAACTTCATCAAAAAAGTTAGATGGTTGCTTATATGCGTAATTCATCATGATGATAAATAACCTGTTTTTTTCTTCCAGTAGAGGATTAAGAAGAAACCAAATACCATGCCTCCAAGATGTGCAAAATGTGCAACATTATCATTCGGATTGTTCATATAGCCGGAATAAAGCTCAAGTGCACCATAAAAAATCACAATCCATTTAGCCTTAATTGGAAAAAGAAAATACACATAAACAAGCATGTTTGGAAACATCATGCCAAATGCCAGCAATATCCCGTAAACAGCCCCGGAAGCCCCTATGGTAGTGGTACTTATATGATCCTGCCAGAGCTGGTTTATTAAATCCTTGGACATCAGAATACTATGTTTGTTCAAGGGTTGTGAATTCCAATCCGACCAAAAATTGTTCAGCGTTTCCGCTAACTGCTCAGTATGGGGTGGATAAGCTTTCACGAAGGCAAGAAAGTTATCCATGCTTGCATGTTGATTATACAGTTGTACTGCTGCCTCTACTGAAGAGTAAGACCACCAGCCCACAAATGTTTGAACCACAGCAGCGCCGATCCCTGTAATTATATAATAGGTTAAAAACCGTTTTCCTCCCCACACGTTTTCCAGCAAATAACCAAACATCCAAAGGGCAAACATGTTCATAACCAAATGTGAAAGATCGGCATGAAGGAACATATATGTCACGAATTGGTATGGGCGGAAAAGGTCAGATTTAAAATAATGCAATCCCAGGAAATTATCCAGGTCAAAGGTTTTTTGAAAAGTAATTGTGGCAAGAAAAAACAATCCATTGATAATCAACAGATTTTTTACCACCGGAGGAAGCAGGGTGAAACCAGACGGACTATATTGTTGTGACATGATTTACTATAACCATTAAAGTTTAAATTTCCTGTTAAGCTCTTCGTAGGATAAGATTACCATTGTCGGCTTACCGTCTGGAGATACATCAGGGACCATACAGGCGAAAAGGTTTTCAATCAATGAGTCGATTTCTTCCTGGTGCAATTTTTTACCCCTTTTTATTGAAACTTTCATGGCCAGGCTTTTAGCCATAAGCTGATTTTGTGTAAATTTATTTTCTTGCCCTGATGATTTAAGCGATTCAAGTACAGATTCAATAAACAACCCTATGTTGGAAGTTTCAATATTCATCGGGATTGCCTGAATTACAAAGGTTCCCTTGCCGAAATCGTTAATTTCAAATCCCATGTCTCTGAAGTGGTCTTGCCATTCAAGCATCAACTGGGCATCATCGGGGCTTAATGTAATTGTTTGTGGGATCAGTTGGTGTTGACCAGGGCTGTGGTCAACAAGTTCCCTGCTGACAAACCGTTCATATAAAATCCGCTCATGAGCATGCTGCTGGTCAATTACGATTATGCCGGTATGGGTATGGGTGACCAGAAAAGTACCCTCGACCTGAAAACTTTTTTTTCTTCCGACAAACGATTCACCTGTCTGGTCAATCCAGGATTCCCCGTGACTTTCATTACCGATCCTGGGAAATTCGATAATTTCAGCTATTTGGGGTGATTTTGCATATAATTCCTGCCATCCCTGGATTGAAGGAGATTGTTTTATCGGGAATGTAAATTTGGTTTGTGGTTCAGATTTCTTTTCAAAAGGATTATAATCCGGATTAATGGTAATGGTGGGTTGTCTGATGGGTTGATTATCAGGAATCGCTGCATAATTGATGCTTTGTTCCACTTCGAAATCAAGTGACGGGGAGAGATTGAATTTCCCGATGGATTGTTTTACCGCGGCATAAAGAATTGCATAAATACTTTTTATATCCTG
>CAIYES010000289.1 GCA_903925275.1 uncultured Bacteroidales bacterium | reverse complement strand
GTATTTGAATACCATTGATAAGTATATCCTCCTGTTCCATTAGCTGCTGTTACACTCAATTGGATACTTCCGCCCACACATTCTGATGTACTGGATGCTGGTTGTGAAGAAATCGTTGGATCGGCTACTGTTGTAACAGTAACAGCTGAGGTTATAGCATCACAACCAGCACCCGTTGGAGTATTGGTTGTTAAATAACACTTGTAGTAATTAGCTTGAGCAGTTTCTGAACCATCTCCAGTAATTGTTAAGCTTGCAGAAGTGCCATTTGAATAGGTTATTCCGGTTGGAGTTGCATCAACTACATTTGCCCAACCAGTTGTACCATTAGCTGAATACTTCCACTGAAAAGAGAAAGTACCTGTTCCACCTGTTGGTGAGGTAGTCAAAATAGTGCTTCCACCTTTACAAATAGATACATTTGAAGGTTGAGATAGACTAGGATCATCAGCAACTGTTATTCCTCCACTTACATAATTACTCGTCAAATCACCGTAAACTGGGAATTCGGGAGCTGGTCCTGCATATTCACAATCTGTATTATAACTCGAACTAAAAGTTAAACTTGAGCTAGCTGTGGGAGATGTAAAACGTATGGTAAATAGTGTGCCACTTGCCAAATTTGCGACATAGGCAGGATTAATATTATTAACGGTTACTTTAAATTTTTTGGAACCACTGGCTCCCGTTATACCTGTTGTAAATGCATCCCATGGATGTCCTGTTGCGTCAAGAAAAACATCAGAATTTCTACTTATAATAGAAGGAGTACCTAGTTTTGTTTCATCGTAATTGATTGTTAAAGAAAAAGTCCCAACATTCGTTAAATTAGTTACAGTTATTGGAACATCAGCATAAGATGCACCAGAACATACAGAGACACTAGATAAAGTTGTCGTAGGAGCACCTCCCCAAGGTGTATAAACGACATCAGCTGCATAGGTTCCAGTAATTGATCCTCCGTCACCACCTGTGTTGCTTGCAATAGTTGGTCCTTTGGAACTACCCCAATCGTTAAATTCAGCAAGAACGGGAGCGCTTAATTCATTTATAAGTGCATGACCAACCCCTTTAACCACAAAGCGATTGTTACCATGGCTTACGCCATTACCTAAGTTTACTTTGCCATTTGTTATAAACACACAAGCATAGTCAGCTAAGGCAGCATTATCCTCTTGGATAATTAGATTCCGAATATATATCGAGTCAGATGAGCTACTCGTTATTGTAATAGTGTTATCGCCCAAGCTATTGGCATAAATAGTTGTGGCATATCCGAGGCCTGCACCTTGTATGGTAAGCCCCTTGTCAATAGTTATTTTTTCATGATAACTACCGGCTGCAACATTAATCACATCATTTGCTGATGCAGCGGATATGGCATGTCCAATGGTTAAAAAAGGCACACCTGATGAGGTGCCGGCATTGGAGTTACTACCTGTTGTAGCAACATACCAATTGGTTCCCCATGAACTAAGCACTACAAATAGCAGCACCAAGAATATTAATAATTGTTTTTTCATTTTATTTTTTCCTATCTGTCTCTTTTTAAAATTTCCGTTGCGGCCCCGCGCCGTTTTTGGCTGCGTTTTTCGGGCGCGCTTCTGTTATACCACGGGTTTTTTTCCGCCCGCCAAACTGCTAAAAAACCGACATGC
>CAIYES010000288.1 GCA_903925275.1 uncultured Bacteroidales bacterium | reverse complement strand
TTGATTATTTTACAGAAAAAATATCCGCTTTTTGGGGTTATTTTATCTTGCTGCGATCCCTGAAATGACTTCTTCAGATGTAAGCCGCATTCACAGGTAAGGGTACACTCTGGATTTAGCTGATATTCAATAATTTTGTCAGTGAGTTGCTTTTATTTTTGTTGTTAGTCGATGTACAATCTTATAAGCAATGTAAAAAATGGACTACTCAAAAAGGAGAGACACGGAAATTTAACAATGTTTATATCCCCTTTTTAAAAGACATAACCGAAATAACCAGTAAGGTTAGTCGAATAGGCGGGAGACTGGGATCAGGTCTGATAACCAAAAATGAGGTTAATCATTGTGATTGAATATATTGTAATACCTTTTCAACTTCCATGAAGAGGTCTTCCTTGGTCGCACCATTGTTGAATACAAAGTCAGCCTCCCTGATACATTCTTTCAGGTTCTGTTTGTTCGGATCGGAGGTGTTCATTTCCCGGGCTTCGTTACTGATGAAGGTTTCAAACGATATGTGATCTGTTTCCGATTGCCTCTCCGAAATCCGCTGATACCTGATTTCAGCATCCGCATCCACCGCAAAAAGGAAAAAATTTCCCTTTTCCCGCAAGGAATCAATCTCGCCAGGTGTACGGATGCTCTCTATAATGCAATCTTTTCCTACCTGGGCAGCTTCGTAGTACAATTGGTCCGTTACATACGACGAACCATGTTTGCCTCGCAGATCATTTGCGACCACTACCATGCTGTCGCGGTTTTCCGGCATTCCCCGCCGGTTTATCTCTTTCAATAAATAGGCTCGAACGGAATAATGGTCAAATCCCTTCTTCTCCACAAGATACTCTACCACTGTTCCTTTCCCTGCACCCAGGGTTCCTGTAATTCCGATTATAAGCATGTTATTAACTCAAAGCAAAAACAATAAATTAAAACTTACAACCATTCTGCATCCCTGCATTCTCTGCATTACCTGCATTCCCTGCATTGCCTGCATTGCCTGCATTCCCTGCATTCCCTGCATTCTCTGCATTGCCTGCATTGCCTGCATTAAATTTTTCCTTGTTTCAGCCGCTCTACCCATTTTTCGGCCGTTACGGGCTGATACATTTCTAATTTTTCCAGCAACCTTTCAAAATCATCATCCATAAGAAGTATGTTCCGGTGTTCGGGGCGAAGGAATTTTTCTGTTACGGCGTGATCAATAATGCCGATCAAAGAGTCATAGAAGCCATTAATGTTCAAAAGACCAACAGGTTTGTTGATGATTCCGAGTTGGTTCCAGGTAAGGACTTCGAAGAGTTCATCCAGCGTTCCATAGGCACCCGGAAGTGAAATGAATGCATCGGAAAGGTCGGCCATCAGGGCTTTGCGTTCCTGCATCCCGCCTACAATATGCATTCTGGTTAGGTTATCATGTGCAACTTCGCGTTCAACCAATGATTTTGGCATAACACCTATCACCGTGCCGCCTTCTCCAAGCATTGTGTCGGCCAGTATTCCCATCAACCCAACGTTGGCACCACCATATACCAGACTGATCTTTTTTTTCAGAAAAAATTTGGCAAGATTCCGTGCCATATCGGCATAGATAGGATTTCCACCCATACTTGAACCACAGAAAACACAAATGGTTTTAATCATTCAACATGTTCATTATTAACCGATAAACTAATTATTCGCCATGTAAGAGTCTGTCTATCCCAGCCTGGAAATTGCTTTATATAATATGGTAAGAAGAAAAATAGAGGAAATCATGGTTTTACCATTTTACATTTTGTTCATTCCATTGAATTGTTAACAGTGTTCTGACATTACCTGAAATTCCGTACTTTTGTTTTTCAACTTACAATAGTTATCAGCGAATGTAACCTGTTGAAATTAGTTGAATTCATAGTTGTTTGGTTTTGACCATAACGGAATTATGGTTTTCAAAGATAGCAAGAACCCCTTAGCAACCGTAATTTAATTTGTTTTTATGCTTTATCCGTTAAAATTTAAGCCGGTTTTCAAAGATAAAATATGGGGTGGAAGGAAAATCAATACCAATCTGGGGCTAGATTTTTCACCGCTTACCAAATGCGGAGAGGCCTGGACTTTATCAGGGGTTGCAGGTTGCCAGACTGTTGTTTCCAATGGATTTCTGGAGGGCAATGAACTCAATGAGATTCTGGAAATATACATGGATGAGCTCGTTGGAGAGAAGGTTTATGAAAAGTATGCCAATGAGTTTCCGATCCTTGTAAAATTTATTGACGCAAACGATTATCTTTCCATTCAGGTTCATCCGGATGATGAACTGGCTGCCCATCGGAACATCGGGAACGGGAAAACGGAGATGTGGTATATCCTGGATGCCGATCCCGGGGCAGAACTTATTACCGGGTTCGGGCGAGAAATGAATCGTGCCACCTACCTTGACTTCTGTAATCAAAAAAGGTTGAAAGAGACCTTAAACTTTGAGAAAGTACAAAAAGGAGATGTTTTTTTTATCCCATCAGGCAGGGTTCACGCCCTGGGACCCGGGATACTTCTGGCTGAAATTCAACAAACTTCCGATACCACTTATCGAATTTATGATTGGGATCGGGTTGACAGCGAAGGACATTCAAGGGAGCTTCATACCGACCTTGCCCTGGATGCGATAGATTTCAGCCATGTTGATTCATATCGTACACCATATAAGCATGAAATCAACGAAACTGCCTGTCTGGTCGATTGTTCATGCTTTACCACCAATTTACTTGAACTTGACCATACTGTCGGGAAAGATTACGGCGGACTTGACTCTTTTGTTATATATATATGTGTGGAGGGAAAAGCAGAAATCAGAACAGGCGAAGAATGCACTTCTCTGACAACAGGCGAAGTACTTCTTCTCCCGGCCATCATTGATGAAGTGTCTCTCACTCCTGACCCATATACCCGGATTTTAGAGGTCTATATTGCCTAAGGTAGTAACAAGGAGAAGCGTGTTTTTCGATAAATTGCCCAGGGCAAGTTGGATAAAGTGTTAAGTGTTAAGTGTTAAGTGTTAAGTGTTAAGTGTTAAGTGATTAGGTTTGTTGTAGGGGATGAACGTATTTGGCGACGTTAAAATCGACGGGATTGTCGCTTTCGTTTTGATATACTTGTGAAAAAGAGGAAGGATTATTTCGTTTCTGATACCCTTTATTTAATGTGAAATAAAGCAAAGCTTCAAAAAAACCGATTTTAATATTCGGATAAGAACGTTTAAGAATGGAAAAGTTGGAATAGAAGTGCCATTTTATTTTGTTATATCCATCCAGTAAATCTTCAGGTGAAATGTTATCAGGTCTGATGATCACTTTCGAAGCATCGAATCTGTTCCAGTCATCTGTAAGGATTCGGTTCTGTGAACGTAATTTATTGAAAACAGGCGTTCCCGGATAGGGCGTCATCACACAAGCCTGAAAAAAAGCAGCTTTTGAACGGGTAAGAAATTCATGGGCAACATCAAACACTTCTGTGGTGTCGGAATCGAGTCCGAAAATGAGTGAAGCCATGGTCATGATGCCGTTATCCTGCAATTTTTTTACAGCCAGGATATTTTCATCTATGGTTTTTAAAGTTTTACGATATAAATTGATACCGGATTCTGACATGGATTCGAATCCGATCAGCAATGCCCTGCACCCTGATTTATAAGCAAGTCTGACGAGTTCAGTGTCATTGGCCACCTGTATCGAAGCCTGTCCCACCCATATCTTTTTCTGTGGGATCATTTCCCTGAACAACTCTTTTGCGTAACGTTTATCTCCTGTGATGTTGTCATCAAGAAAGAAAAGGTTTTTTTCCCTGCAGGATTCAATGTCGGTAATGATGTCGATGATGGGCTTGTGCCGCTGTTTGGTTCCAAAAAATCTTGACACAGTGCAAAAATCGCAATTGTACGGACAGCCGCGGGTTGTTTCGATGGGTGCAATGGAAAATTTCCCTGACGAGCATTTGATCAAATCCCTCCGGGGTCTGATATGATTTTGCAAATCGGGTAACTGGTCGAGTTGATAGAATGATTTCAAACGATGGTTTCTGACATCATCCAACACGGTATGCCATAGTCCTTCTGCCTCGCCAATCACTACAGCGTTGCCGAAACAGATAGCTTCTTCGGGCATTGCTGTGGCATGGATTCCGCCAAATATGACAATTTTACCACGCTTTTTAAATTCAGTGGCGATCTGGTAGCCCCTGATGCAGGTTTGTGTCATAATGGAGATGCCTATAACATCGTAATCGCCATCGAAATTAACCTTCTCGCCGTATACTTCTTCGACGATATATATTTCGTGTTCCGGAGGAGTGAGTGCAGCGATCAGTGAAAGGGTCAGCTGCGGGATATCCATTGAATCAGGACGTTCTTCCTGAACATGGCAGGGGGCTATGAGTAAAATTTTCATTGTGCGGATCGTTGAATGAGGCCATGGAAACAGCCACTGATAAATTGCAATGCATTGTGTGTGTTCTATTATTTTGACAGCTTACTTAAGCAGGGTAAAACTTCCTGTGGTTTCAGTTACATCTCCGGGATTAGCGGCGCTTCCAAAGGTGGCGATAAAGGTATAAACCCCCGGCGGGCAATATTCTCCTTTGTGAATCCCATTCCAGCCAATTGCCGGGTCGCGGCTTTCAAACACCAACTGCCCCCAACGGTCATAAATTAACATGTGAAAATCAATCATCTCGGCTCCCTTGGGTCTGAATTCATCGTTCAGCCCGTCACCATTCGGGGTAAAAGCTGTAGGAAAGAAAAAACGTACGACACCCGAACACCTTTTTACAGTGATGGAATCGGATCCCATACAGTTATTGACCACAACTGTAACCCGGTAATTTCCGGGTTTTACGACCCTGAAAACCGAATCATGTGTGCCATCCTGCCAGGTAATAGAGGATGACCCGGTCACATTAGCCGGTAAGGCAATTGTATCACCCGAATCAATACAGGTATCTGCGCCGATGTTCACCACAATCTCCGGCCTTACCTCAAGATTGGTGGTGATGACGTGATAGCATCCCCCCTGGATGACCAAAGAGTCAACATATATCCCGCTGTTTGTTTGTTGCTTACCACCAGCCATGTATTTCTGTCCATAGCAAATTGAGGTATCAACCGTAGTGTTGATTTGCTTTACAACATCTAAGTGTATTGTATCGGCAGCCTGGCATCCCCGCCTGTTGGTGACCTGCACTGAATAGTCCCCCGATTGATTCGCAACAATTGTTTGGCTGGTATCACCGGTGTTCCAAGTATAGTGTTGATATCCGCTCCCCGGATCCAGGATCAGGTTGGTGCCCTCGCAAACAGCGGTATCGTTGCCAAGGCTAACGGTCAAAGGAGCTTCAATTACAAATAATTTGCATACGGACTGTTCGGTTGGCAATCCTTCGTCAACGGTAAGTGTTACGGTGTAGGTTCCGTAATTTGTCAGAACAACCGGATTGGGATCAAACGCGTAAATCGATGGAATCGGGGAGTTGGTGCAGGGTGGAAAATACAAGGTGGTCAGTGAGGGTGTCGCATTGGTTGCAATGGTAAAAATTGTGTCACCAATGTTAACTGTTTCCGAAAGGGCCAGCGGTTCATACAGATTTGCCACACTCCCCAACGGGGTAATGGATTTCGTGCCTGCAATCCCGCCGGTAAAATGCAACTGCAGCAGCAAATTTGCCACTAAGTTGTGATTGGTGATGAGCCCATAGGGGATATTGCATTCAACAAAAAGCGACATGCCACGGTCATCGGTCATCCAGCCTAAATTTCCAAGATTCACACCGGTTGGGGTAGTCAGCAGGGAATTCCCAAAAGTCAATTGCGTCAGGGAGGTGGTATTGGCAATGAACATGTACCAGCCTGCAGCATCCCTGATCAGCGCCGGCTGCATCGGTTCGGTAAGTCCGCCAATATTTCCCAGGTTATCAACAGTTATTGCTGAAGTTAATACATCATTCCACGAGAAACGAGTGATGTTTGCATTGGGGTAGCTGGTACAAAAACCTACCCATTGGGTTCCATCCTGTACAATAATCAATCCCCGTGCATTGACCATGAATGAAGAACTTACAACTGTCAGGGCACTTTGAACACCTGCCGACAGGGAAGTGCCGAAATCGAGCCTGACAAGCGAGGAACCGTTGGTAACAAAGCCATACCAGTTCCCGTTTTCATTTTCTACCTGTATCCCGAAAACACCGGGAACCAGGATGCCGAAATTCCCAAGGTTAACAGCAACAGGTGGTTTCATCAGGCCATTCGCCCAGGTGACCTGTAAAACGGTACCGCTGGTGGAGTTGGTGATGAATGCATAATAGATGCCCCCATCCTGTACAAGGGTAATGCCAAGTGGGTCATCCAGCGTATTTGAAGGGTTTCCAAGGGCAATACCATGAATATCGGTTAAAGGATCGCCGGTACAGAATTTCCACAACCATGTGGTCGCCCCCTGCGAAAGGTTGACGATGGGAATGGAACCTTTTGAACAAACAGTATCTGGGATTGAAAAGTCTGCGATCACCGCTCTGACAGACCTGTTTTGTGAAAATCCGTCAGCAACTCCGCACATAAAAATAAGGAAGAAAAATGCAATTGAACGATGACAGTCAGCAGTTTTCATTCCATAAAGGTAGATAAAATCCGGATATTTGTTTCTATTTCCGTATAAATTTTGTCTGATATACCCTGCCGGAAGATTCAACCCGTAAGAAATACATTCCCGGTGCAAGTGTTTTTACAGGAACTGTCAGCTGATTCATTTGCTCATCAGGAATTGAGTAGACATCGATGGTTTTTCCGAAAATGTCGACGATCTTCACCCCGCTTATATGAATGAAATCATGCAAAATAGAAATGGTAATGTTATCTGTTGCGGGGTTGGGGAACACCTTCAAATCAGCCATTTCCGGATCTCTGCCGTTAATTCCCGACGAATGAAGCTGGTTAAGGATGGCCTCTTTCCGGGCGCTTAAAAAAGGTCTGATTCCATACGGGGTATGACTATCAACGGCTTTGATGAATCCGTTGTTAAAATCGGCAACCGTATACCCGTAATCCATCGTGCGGTATGTATCTTCAACAGCAGCCTGGTATATCAACTGTTTCATCCGGTCGATACTTGGAAAAATAGAATCGGGGTCGATAACGGTTCTTGCGATCGTATCAAGAAACAACTTATATCTATCAAAAAAAGCGGGAATGACCAAAAGGTTTTGCGCCAATGGAAGGGGCATTTCATGGTTGATCCAATCGCGGCAGTCGCGTATGCCCCAGTCGATGCCAAACCAATCCACCCCGAAAGTATTGTCGGGGTCGTAAGTAATAAAATGAAACCGTGCATCAGACGGATTATCGTATAAGTAGTAATTGTTTTTGTTAAAACCGTAATCATCCCAGTTTCCGGTTGCGACATCCAGCGCCAGGGCTTTCAGATATTGATCAACATTCAATATCCGGGAAATGTTTGATGCAAATTGCTCATCCGGTGGTTCATTAAGCGTGCTGATAAGTTCAACCAGGCGTGTATAATCATCCTGCGATTTATTGGTCTGGAGTTCATAAACCCTGCCCCCGGTTGCTGTTGAGTTAACCAGATCCTTGTATACCTGCTGGTCAGTTCCCAGGAAAACCAGATCTGCCGGATAGGCACATTTATACAGATTTCCCCCATTCTGCGGGTAAACCAGCGAGAGCCATTCCTTCTCCATCTCTTCGAGGTTGGTGTAAAGACCGTAATAAGACTGGTTGATGAATAGTTTTACAAAACTGGTCCGGCGCTCCACCATGCCTGCTTTCTTCCAAATATCATAAAATAGTTTTTCACGGATCATCGTGGGATCGTTGTGCTCTCCGTTAAGGTTTATTTTTTTTACTCCCTGGTATTTGCGTCCTGAAACATATTCATTGAAACTGATCTTGAACGATTTCTTTTTTGAGAAACGGGAGGTGTTTCCCCGGAGACGGAAACCGATATTTTCAAGCGTATCTTTTTTTACCTTGTCATCGAAAATAAACCGGGCCAGAAAATAATGATCGCTCAGTACCGAATCATAGATGAATTCAAGTGAATCGGCAGGAATGGTTATGTAAATTGAGGATAACCGGGTATCGTCAAAAAGGGTGTTTTGCGAAGACACTGCACCGGCAAGGAGCATGCCGGGGAGTAAGAATATGAAGAGTTTTTTCACGGTTCGGATCATAGATTATATTCCACAAAATTAAGCTTTAAACCCGCGGCTAACCTCATCCAGCAAATTTAAATCTTCCGGAATAAGGCGGAACTTCATGGCTCCGGTATTTTCCGCTGCATGTTTTACTTTGGTGGCGCCAGGAATTGCTACCACCATGTCGCCATGAAAATTGATCAGCCAGTTCAGCGCCACCTGGGAAGGGGTCACCTGGTATTTTGCCGCCAGTTTCTTGACTGTTTCCGCAACCGGCCGGCTTTTTTCCATTCCCTGTGGTTTGAAATGGGAAGAGTATTTCCGGAAACCAATATTTTTCAGCAGTTCCGGGTCGTCATGAAATTTTCCGGTTACAAGTCCCTGAGCAAGGGGTGAGTAAGCAATGATGGTGATCCCAAGCTCTTTTGCGGTGTCTAGGATGCCGTTGGATTCGATTTTCCGGTTAAGCAAACTATACGGAACCTGGTTCGAAACCAGGTTGATCCCCGACCGTTGTAAAGTTTCCCAGGCACTGCGCATCATTTTTGCCGGAAAATTGCTAACGCCAACATAACTGACCTTTTTTGATCGTACCAAAGCAGCCATGGCTTCCATCTCTTTTACTTCCGAAGAAAAACCCCACGGCTGATGAACCTGATACAAATCGATCGGGTAGGGGCTTAAACAGGCCAGTCGGTCCTCAATGGTTTTCACAATACTTGAGGCATTACGGAATATTGGCCACCATTTGGTTGCAATGATCACATCGCCAGGTTTTTGCCCAAGCGCGTCCAATGACTTTGCCAGTATTTTTTCTGAAGCGCCATGCCCGTATACCTCAGCAGTGTCAAACCAATTGATGCCGCCTTCAAGACTGACCCTGACAATATCTCTGATGAGTTCATCTTCGAGCGAGGGCCAGAATTTACCAGCCAGATTGCCCTGTTTGCTGAATTGCCAGCAACCAAGTCCGATGGGGGTGATCTTCAGATCGGACTTACCGAGATTCCTTAATGTAGTTTGTTGTTCCATACCTTTTGTTTATAAATGTGCCGTGGTAAATTTCCGGGATGTGAATAAATAAATAAATCAAAGGCCGCAAGAATTTCATTTTCCCGGCTGTTTTGTGTTTCCATTAAGTTGCCGAATAGAACGAATCCTTTTTTGTCTTCAGATAGATCTTATGGCTAAAACTATAGTAGCGTGCCGGTTTGTGCGAAACATCAACCTGTTTCTCATTGATTGGCGCAATAAAAGGCAAACCGGCCACTTTCTTCCTGAAGTTCCGTTTGTCGAGCTTTAATCCGGAGATAACCTCATAAAGTTGCTGCAATTGTCTCAACGTGAATTTAGGCGGCAATAACTCAAAGGCAATAGGTTTTAAATTCAGGTCGGTGCGCAATACCTGAAGCGCCTTCTGTAAGATGGATAAATGGTCAAAAGCAAGTTCGGTAACCTCTGAAACCGCATACCAGCAGGCATTTTTTTGCAGGATATAATTGGCAGCCTTGTCCTGATCGATGTTGATAAGTGAGTAATATGCAACCGTGACAACAATTTCCTCCGGATGGCCAATGGTTCTCAGCCACTCCATGTCGCGTGGCTGTCTGAGCAACCTTCCGGGTGAACCGATGGCCAGAAATTGTTTCAGATAGATGTTGTCGAGGCCGGTAAGTTCTGTAAGTACCCGTGATGCTGCCGTATCCAGATCCTCATCCTTGCGTACAAGATCGCCCGGGAGTTTCAGATCCCTGTAAACCTTGCCTTCAAATTCTATGTTGCGCTCAATCAGTAAAATATCGAGTTTGCCGAATTCGAAGCCGAACACCACACAGTCGACAGAGACGTGGGGATTCAGGTTTTCCAGAACAGTTGAATCTGACATTGTTAAATAGTTGAGGAATCAATAGCAGTATTAAGTTTGAGGAGCAGACAAAATTAGCAGAAAAGATTTGAATACCATTTCAATATTTTATTTTAATAAGTATCTGATAATCAGTAGTTGAAATTTGCGGAAAGGAATTTTTACAAAAAAATGAATTATTTCATAAAAGTACTTGTAAAATCATTATGAATGTTTATAACTTAGTGTCCAAATTACACTATGTAATTTTAGTCTGGAATTGAGGGAGAACACATCGGCAAAATTCACCATTAATAGTGATCTAAAACATTAAATATTAATAATATATGAAAATTAGAATTGCCTTTTCCTTTCTTGCCTTCAATGTAATTTTGTTGTTGGCATTCACCGGCAGGAACCAGCAATCCTCGGTTAAACCATCGGATGCCGTGATAGAATCATCTGTCAGTAAACTGCTAAACTCGATGTCCATAGAAAAAAGCCGATTAATTCTACCTGTATTATATGGTATTGATCCAATTCACGGAGTAACCATGCTTTATTCAGGCGAAAAAATTGATCTTGCACCCGGTATGGCAAAAACGGCACCTTGTATTATCGGTACTACCAATCTGGTTTATGGTAGAAACGATTTCAAATGGGTTACTGAAAAGGGTGAATTTTTAGAGTCGGCTGAAGATTTGATTAAAAATTTACTTTCCGGTGAAAAAAATGTTAATAAATATATGTAATGCAATGTTTCGACCATCTAATTTCTTATATTTGCCATAGATAACCTAGTCCCTAATCTCTTAAAATCAATCAAAAATGAAAAACAGATTTAATTTGAGTTGGGCGGTATTATTAATATTGATAACCGCTCTAAGTATTTCCTGCAAAAAAAAGACCACGGAACCCGAAGTCATTGCTAGTTTTACATATCAGGTGGATGGCTCTGATTTTAAAAAAGTTACATTTACAAGTGGTTCGCAAAATTATGCGACTCTCTCCTGGAATTTCGGCGACAATACGGCTTTGTCGGCTGAGGTGAATCCTGTGCACATCTATGCTGCCGTAGGCGCATATACCGTAAAATTGACTGCTGTTTCTCCTGGTGGAGTTACAGATTCTTATTCAGAAGTAATTACAATTGCTGACCCCAATTTAGAACTGACCAAATTGGTAGGCGATGTTTCAAAAACATGGAAACTTCTGCGCAGTACCGCAACATTACGTTATCCGCTCGAATGCGGACCATTTGACCACTCAACAATCTGGTGGGCAGTAGGATTGAACAATGATGAACTTGCTATCCGCCATTGCATGCTGAACGACGAATGGACATTTGGCCGTGATGGCTCAATGGTATTTGACGCCAAGGGAGATTTTTGGGCAGAAGCCGGCATATTCGCCGATCCTACCAATGTTTGTACACCTACAACCACGATGGTAGGACCACTTGGCGAAGACTTGTCGGCATGGGGCGGTGGCAACTTTACATTTAAAATGACTGGCGGATCAGCACCTACGATTACCGCTTTGGGCAAGGGTGCATACATTGGTTTCTTCAAATTAGGAAACGGTTCTGAAACCAAGCTCCCATTAGATTCTGTCAGATATAACATTATCAAGCTTACCGACGGAGCTGTTGATACCCTTATTGTTGAAGGCCGCTATCAGTGGGATGCCACACCAGGCGGATACTGGAGATTTGTACTCGTACATTATGACGACCCCAGCCAGGAACCCCCTATTCCCGGAAACAAACCGAATGCTGGTTTTACAACTGAAACAAACGGGTTGGTTGTTACATTTACCAATACTTCTACTGATGCCAATTCCTATCTTTGGGATTTTGGCGACGGACAAACTTCCACCGATGCAAACCCGGTACATACTTTCCTCGGAGGACATTATTACATCACTTTGCAGGCAACCAATGCAAACGGAACTGCTACTGCTGCTTCAATGGTTTTCCTTTCAACAGCTGAGATTACCGATGCTCTGTTGCAAGGCGGTGCCTGGAGGGTAAAAGCCGACGAAAAAACAGTATTCGTAGGCGGTTCAATGGGAAGTCCCGCATGGTGGTCGGTTAGTAAGGTTATGCTTACTATCGGAACTGGTGGCGATGACTGGACCTGTATGCCGGATGATGAGTTTACATTCAGCGCCGGAGGTGGTTTTTCCTATAATACCATGGGCAGTGCCCGTAACGACGGATATTTTGGCGGAACCAATGGCTGCATCGATGATGCTGGTATTGCTGCAAGCGGAAACGGTGCTGCATTCGGAAGCTGTTCAACACATACCTATACCTTTACACCTGCGACAGGTACGACGAGACCCATCATTACTTTGACGAATGGTGCAGGTTATTCGGCATTTATCGGATTCTACAAAGGGTACAATGGTATTGCAAGTGGTGTTAAAGGCGGTGAAAACAGTGGTACCGACCTTCCAAACTTTGGCTCAGCCACAAATACCTATGAAGTGATGGGTTATGCCAATGACGGAACTAAAGAATATTTATTTGTTTCAGTCGACATCTCTATACTTCATGACGGATCTGCTGCCTGGTCAGCGATCCTGGTGCGCTAATAATATTTATTACCAAATAGCTTGATAAGAACCAGGAGTGAGCACTGTTTTGCCTCACTCCTGGTTTTTTTTAATGACAAAAAATCATGCCATGATAAAGTCCCTGATGTTATTTATAATGGTTGTATTTGCCCAAAATTGCTTTGCCCAGCAGGATTCGCTGGTTTGGAGCGATGAGTTCAATGGTACCGGTGTTCCCGATCCAGCAAAATGGGGCTACGATTTAGGCGCTGGAGGTTGGGGTAATAATGAAATTCAGAATTATACCAACTCGTATCAAAACTCCCGGCAGGAAGGTGGCTCGCTGATCATCGATGCCGTGAAATCAGGTACCGCCTGGACTTCTGCGCGGCTGCTTACGCGGTATAAATTTGATTTTACCTATGGCAGGGTGGTTTTTCGTGCAAAACTGCCTGTCGGGATAGGCACCTGGCCAGCCTTATGGCTGCTTGGTTCAAATTTAAGTACCAAGGGGTGGCCCGGATGCGGTGAAATTGACGTGATGGAGCATGTAGGAAAAAATCCGGGAGTGGTACAATGTGCATTACACACACCTTCAAGTTATGGCAACACGGTAAATAAAATGTCAAAACTTATCAGTACTTTCAATACTGAATTTCACGATTACCAGGTAAACTGGACCGCCCAAAAAATGGAATTCAGCATCGATAGTATCTTGTTTTATACCTATAACCCCTCTGAAAAAAACAGTGCGACCTGGCCATTCGACAAACCATTTTTTATCATTATGAATATTGCCATGGGGGGAAATATGGGCAGCGATCCGCAATATGAAACCGGTGGCCTGAAAAACGGTATTTATCCTACGCTTACATCGGCAAGAATGGAGCTGGATTTTGTAAGAGTATATCAACACAAGAGCTATCCATACGGGATTGACGATCCTGCTGATAAGGATGCTAACAGAAAATTGGAAAAATTAAACCTTTCTCCCAATCCGACCACTGGAAAGTTCAAGATCAATCTTCCTTCGGGAATTTTTGCTACAGGCGCCATTTACAATGGAAGCGGGAAGGAAATTTTTCAGTTTACAGCTTCTGAAGCAGTAACGGAAATCGACTTGTCGTCCTTTCCCCGGGGACTTTATTGCATCAGATTGCAATCAGAAGGGAATTTTATCACGAAGAAACTAATTCTTAAATAATTCATAAAACAGTTTATTATGGCAAAATTATTTACTCTGCTTTTTTTCTCCGTATTTTCCTTGTCAGTTTTTGCACAAAGCAGAATTATTACCGGCAAAGTGACGGATGCCGGAGGAATAGGAGTTCCTGGGGTTACAGTGCAATTGGTAGGCACCTCCATTGGGACAGTCACTGACATGAATGGAACCTACAAGATTTCGGTAAATTTAAACGAAAAAATAAGGTTCAGTTGTATAGGGTTTGTTGCGCAGGAAATTACGGTTACTGACCAGGTTACCCTGAATATCGTTTTGCTGGAACAGACCACAACGCTCAATGAATTGGTAATCATTGGGTATGGAACCCAGATGAAAAAAGATTTAACAACCGCCGTATCCATCGTGGACCAAAAAACGATGAAAGAACGCCCCATGGTTTCAGCCGTGGAAGCGTTGCAGGGAAAAGCGGCAGGGGTGCAGGTCACACAGCCTTCAGGCAAGCCCGGAATTGGCCTCTCGGTGCGTGTCCGCGGCTCGACGTCGGTTATTGCTGGAAATGAACCCCTGTATGTCGTTGATGGTGTGCCCACCAGCGATATCCGCGGGTTAGATCCTGCTGATATTGCCTCAATGAGTGTTTTAAAAGACGCTTCATCATCGTCCATCTATGGTGCCCGTGCTGCCAATGGCGTTGTTCTGATAACGACACAGCGGGGAAAAGAAAACGAACCCGTAATTAAGTTTAATACCTATTTTGGAGCTTCTCAAATTGGAAAGACCATTGATGTGCTGACTACAAAACAGTATACCGCCCTGATCAATGAAAGAAAGCCGGGCACCCTCAACCCGCCGCCTACAAACTATACCAATTGGAGCGATATGATATTTGGTACCGGGTTGAACCAGTCCTACCAGCTTTCATTTTCCGGCGGCTCCAAAAAATCACAATATTTTGTTTCCATCGGATATTTAAGCGACCAGGGTATTGTCAAACCGGCCGTCTTTGACCGCTATTCAATCAGGGTTAACCTCGACAATGAATTGAAATCGTGGCTGAAATTCACGACAAACTTCAATATTTTAAGGTTAAAGACCAAAGATACCCCTGACAATGCCAGTTCAGGCAGGGGAGGAGTTATCATGAGCGCCCTCAATACACCACCATTTTTGAGTGTTTACAGTAAAACAAATCCTACCCAGTTCGACCCGAATCCTTTCCAGAATTCCTGGGAAAATCCAATCGCCTACATGGAAGGTCCGAAACAGGAAGCAATTGACAACCATGTTCTCGGCAATATGGCAGCAGAGGCCACCTTTATTAAAGGACTTACGTTTAAAACCAACTTTGGCGTTGATTTCGCCAGTCATCAATGGGATTATTACCTGGATCCGTTTCGCACCAGTTATGGCCGCAAGCAAAATGGGATAGGACAAGCCGACAAATCAAACACCTTCACCTGGTTATGGGAAAACACCCTGAACTATGCCAAATCTTTCGGTAAACACAACCTGACCGCCATGGTGGGCAGCAGTATTCAGAAAAGTAAATACTACGATTCATATGTTTATGGAAATGATTTTCCTGCCGACGTTTCAGTTACCACGATAAATGCTGCGAATACTGTTGGCGGCAGTACAACCGTGGAGGCATGGGCACTGGCCTCATTCTTTGGCCGGGTGATGTATGATTTTAACAGCAGGTACTATCTCACAGTAAGTTTGCGTGATGATGGTTCTTCGAAACTCGCAAACCAATGGGGAACCATGCCATCCTTCTCAGCAGGATGGAGAATTTCATCAGAGAAATTTATGAAAAAGCTGACATTCATCGACGACCTAAAAATTCGCGGTGGCTGGGGTAAAAACGGGAACCAGGATGGGATCTCCAATTATGCCCGCTACGGATTGATCACCTACACGCACAAAACGCCGACAGATCCGCTATCGGGTCCTGCCGCTGTGCAAACCACCTATGGCAATCCTGACCTGAAATGGGAAACCACTGCGCAAACTAACATCGGGATAGACCTTACCATGTTCAACAGCCGTGTTACGCTGAATGTGGATGCCTATATAAAAAAGACAAGCGACGTACTGTTAAACGTTCAACTGCCCAATACTTTGCCGATAACATCCATTCAAACCAATGCCGGGGCGATAGAGAATAAAGGAATTGAATTCAATATCAATACGGTGAATCTGAATAAAAAATTAAGGTGGGAAACCAGCTTCAATATGTCGTTCAACCGGAATAAAGTCACCCAACTTCTGTATACCGATGTTTACTACTTCGGAAGGATCTACAGCAATAACCAGGATGTTTCAATCGTGAAAGTCGGCTTGCCGCTGGGTTCATTCTTTGGGTATGTTTCTGAAGGAGTTGACCCCAAAACCGGTGATATTAAATATGCCGACCTCAACAACAACGGCATCTTTGATACCGGTGATCGTACCGTGATCGGGAATGCCCAGCCAAAATACATCTTTGGGATTACCAATACCTTCAAGTATAAACGGTTTGATCTCAACCTGTTTATCCAGGGAAGTTACGGCAACGATATCTACAATGCCACCCGTATCGACCTGGAAGGCATGTTCGACAGCAAGAACCAATCGGTTGATGTGTTAAACCGCTGGACTCCTACCAACACAAACACCGACATGCCAAGGGCCATACCCGATGGAACCACTGCTGATATAATGTGGAATGTCAAAAATTCAACCCGTTTCGTGGAAGATGGTTCTTATGTGAGGTTAAAATCAGTTACCTTATCTTATAAAATCATTGACAACCCGAAGTTTAAGGCAATAAAAAAACTTACAGTCTATATCACAGGCGAAAACCTCCTGACGCTAACCAATTACAGCGGGTTTGACCCGGAAGTAAATGCATTTGGCAGCAGCGCAACGGAACTGGGAATCGATTACGGCACTTACCCGCAGTCAAAAACCCTGATCCTCGGACTAAATGTTGAATTTTAATATTGTTATCCTATGAAAAAGCTAATCTTACTTTCAACAATATTTTTTCTTGCCTTCTCTTTCAATTCCTGCAAGAAATTTCTGGATGAAAAACCTGTTTCGGAAGGCATTGCCACCGAAGGTTCTGACTCTATCCCCTACAAGACCGCCAGCGAGGTAGAAGCCGCACTGGCCGGGGTTTATGCCGGTTTTAAAAATGAGTATTTTGAACTGGATTACTTTGTCAATGGTGATGCACAATCGGACGATGCATACGCGGGTGCCGACAATCCGGCAAATTTCCAGATTGACAACTTCACCATCGATGCAACCAATTCAAATGTTAGCCGCGACTGGGCGTATTTGTATTCCATCATTGGCAACGCAAATATTGTGATTAACAATGTAAG
This sequence comes from uncultured Bacteroidales bacterium, assembly GCA_903925275.1. Taxonomy (GTDB): domain Bacteria; phylum Bacteroidota; class Bacteroidia; order Bacteroidales; family FEN-979; genus CAIVAT01. The sequence goes on along the minus strand of CAIYES010000288.1, from coordinate 6,577 downwards.
GGCTGTTCCCGACCCTGCATTGACCGAAGAACGCAAACAGGAAATCGTTGGTGAAGCTTCGTTTATCAGGGCTTTCATGTATTTTCAATTGGTTCAGCAATGGGGAGATGTTCCGTTGCAGCTGAAAGAGGTAAGAACCATCAGCGCCCGGATATTGCCTGAAATTTACCCTCTGCTTTTCCCGCCACGTCAACCAGCTGCTGAAGTTTACAAACAGATCATTGCTGATCTTGATACTGCCGTGTTATATGTAAAACCGACTGCAGCGCATAAAGGTTTTGCAACCACCGGTGCTGCCAATTCACTGCTTGCAAAAGTTTATGCAACGCAAGAACCCCACGACTGGGCTAAAGTGCTGCAATACTGCAATGCGGTCGTCGCCGGTGGTTATTCACTGTTGCCCGATTACCACATGCTGTGGGATAATTTACACAAAAATTCAGAAGAGTCGATCTTTGAGATCAACTACACTGGCGGCAATACCGATGGCAACTGGGGGGCATCGATGTTTCGGGGGCTGGACTGGAAAAAATTCAACATCCCATCCAACGACCTCGTGAAGGCCTTCGACCAGGAACAGGATACCGTGCGAAAGGCAGCTTCCATCATTTTCCTTGATATCACAGGACATTGGACAGATGGGAACTGGCCGCAAACCAATTATCCGTTCCTGAACAAGTGGCACAATTTCGAACAGGGCAGCAATCAGAATTATATATTTATGCGGTTAGCAGACATCATATTGCTGAAAGCAGAAGCCTTGAACGAAACAGGTGATCTTTCGGGGGCAGCAACCCTTGTCAATCAGATCAGAACCCGGGCTAAGCTTGCCAATACTCCTGCAGCGACCCAGGCCGACATGCGCCTGGCCATTGAAAAGGAAAGAAGACTTGAGCTTGCCTTCGAGGGAATACGCTGGTTCGATCTCAAGCGCAATGGCAGAGCCATCGAAGTGATGAACAATGCTACCGGGGCAGGTAATGTTAACCTGGGGTATCATCTTACTCAAAACAGGTTAGTTTATCCGATACCGCAAGCTGAATTGGATAAAAACACAAAATTGACACAAAACCCAGGGTACTAACAGACATTTAAATCAGCAATTTGAATCCCGACTGAAGTCCGGGGCAATTGAGGACCCGTCAGGTTCCGGACTTTGGTCGAGATTATTACTTTTTAGCAGGGGCTTAAATTGGCATTTTATGAATAAACACCTGATGATCCTTTCCATAAATGATGACTTAATTTGACAGATACCTCAATAATTAACCTTAACCTAACCAAACTAAAAATTATGAAAAAAATGTACTCTAATTGTATGAAAAACAGCAAATTTATCAGAAAGCTGTTGCTAGTAATCGGGATTCTGTGGATAAGCATCACAACCCTGATTGCCCAGAAGACATTCGAATACACAGGAACGGTTACCGATAAACAAGGAGAAACTTTACCAGGTGTGAGTGTTGTCATAAAAGGTACTATGAACGGCTGTGCTACCGATATTCAGGGAAACTTCAAAATCAGTTCCCCCAATCTTTCAGAAGTTCTCGTAGTTTCTTTTGTTGGCTCTGTAACACAAGAAGTTAAAGTTAAATCAGGTGTTCCCGTAAAAGTAGTACTCGAAAGTTCTTCCATTGGCCTCTCCGAATTAGTCGTCATTGGCTATGGCACGCAAAAGAAAAGCGTGGTGACAGGGGCTATTTCAAGCGTTAAAAGCACCGATCTGGAAAATATGCCGGTTACACGTATTGAACAGGCATTGCAGGGAAGGACAACTGGTTTGACCATTGCCTCCAGTTCGGGACAGCCGGGCGCCTCTTCAACGGTCAGGGTACGTGGAACTACCACCATCAACAACAGCAATCCGCTTTATGTGGTTGATGGTGTTCCTTTGGATAATGGTGGAATTGACTATTTGAATTCGAATGATATCGAATCTGTTGAGGTGCTGAAAGATGCCGCTTCGGCAGCTATTTATGGTACCCGGGCAGCCAGTGGCGTTATCATTGTAACAACAAAGAAAGGGAAAAAGGGAGCCAACGCGACGGGTGCCGGCAGTATGCAGGTGAATTTCAACATGTATTATGGAACCCAGGCACCGGCGAAAAAATTAGATCTGTTGAATGCTACCGATTATGCTACATTAAGAAATGAAGCATCCGTGAACGGAGGCGGCCCGGTAATCTTTACCAATCCTTCATCCTATGGAACAGGTACCGATTGGCAAAACACCATTTTCAATAATTCAGCAAGCATAGCCAATTATGAATTAAGCATAAGCGGTGGAAATGATAAATCGACTTTTTATACCTCCCTGGGATATTTTACACAGGAAGGGGTTATTGCAACATCCATTTCCAACTATAAGAGACTTAACCTGCGATTTAACTCAACGCATAAAGTAAAGGACTGGCTAAGGTTTGGCAACAACATCGGGTATTCCCATATCAAGAGCCAGGGTTCGCTCAATACCAACAGCGAGTATGGCGGACCGCTTTCTTCGGCAATCAACCTTGATCCCATTACATTAACGGTTATTACCGATCCTGCCGTAGCAAATGCTTCTCCTTACAGTGATCATCAAGTTGTAAGAGATGCCAATGGAAATCCGTATGGTATTTCGCAATATGTCGGACAGGAGATGACAAACCCGTTGGCGTATATTAAAACCCGCCAGGGTAACTATGGGTGGTCAGATAACCTGATCGGTAATATTTATGCAGAGATTGAACCGATAAAAGGGTTGAAAGTAAAATCAGATATTGGCGCCAAGCTGGCTTTTTATGGCGATGAGAGTTTTTCACCTGTCGTTTATTTAAACGCCTCTACCTCTACGTCCAATAACTCCTACTATCGTGCCACGAACAAGGGATTGATCTGGAACTGGGAAAACACTGTTTCTTACAACAGGAGTTTTGGTAAACATACTGGTACAATCCTGATTGGAACCAGCGCTTATGTTGAGAACTATATCGGGGTGAATGCAACGTATAAAAATCTGCCTGTCAATTCATTTGATGAAGCATCCATGAATTATAATGTGGTTGCTGCCGACCGGGTCGGAGGTGGCTGGGAAACGCCTGACCATAAGGTTAGTTCATTGTTTGCCCGTTTGATCTATAACTACAATGAAAAGTATTTGTTTACAGGGATTATTCGCCGTGACGGTTCTTCCCGTTTTGGCAGCAATAACAGATATGGTGTTTTTCCATCAGCATCACTGGGCTGGGTAACTTCCAGAGAAAGTTTCTGGCCAAAGAACAAAGTAGTAACGTTCGTTAAAATACGTGGTTCTTATGGTGTCAATGGCAATGATAATATTGGTGATTTTCAGTATGTATCAACCGTAGGAGGGGGAAGAAATTATACATTTGGGAATGACGGCTATGTAATTGGTTATAGTCCCAATGCTCCTGCGAATCCTGATTTAAAATGGGAACAAACGAGCCAGTTGAATATCGGATTCGAAACTACTTTTTTTGAAGACCTTACCTTGGTTTTTGACTGGTACAATAAGAGCACGACCGGGATGTTGCAACCTGTTATTTTGCCAGGTTACGTTGGTGCGGCAGGAGCGCCTACAGGAAATGTGGGTTCCATGACAAATAAAGGGGTGGAGCTGGAATTGGGATACCATAAAACACTTGGTGCATTCGATCTCAAATTTAGTGGAAATGCTTCCTACCTGAAGAATGAAATTACCGACCTTGGAACGGTCGAATACATCTCCGGAGCAACGTTCCAGTCAAGCAGCTACGAAATAAGCCGGCTGGCTGTTGGTCATCCGATGGGCGCGTTCTATGGGTTTGAAACCATGGGAATTTTTCAATCGATGTCGCAGGTTCAGCGTTATGTAGATAAGAACGGGAATATGATTCAGCCCAATGCAAAGCCTGGCGATTTCCGTTTTGCCGATTTGAATGGTGATGGCAAGATTGATGCGAATGACCGCACATTTATCGGCGATCCGACGCCAACATGGTCGTATGGTTTTACAATCAATGCTGCCTGGAAGGGAATCGATCTCATTGTGTTTTGTCAGGGTGTTGCCGGAAACGATGTATTCAACGCCATGCGTCGGCTCGATATTCCTACTGCCAACTGGACCTCCGATGCTTTAGGTCGCTGGACCGGCGTAGGCTCATCAACCACATACCCAAGGCTGGTAGTTGGAGATCCGAATAAAAATTTCAGCAGTCCATCCAACTTCTATTTAACTAATGGTGCTTATTTCAGATTTAAAACGATCCAATTGGGTTACTCGCTGCCAAAAGACCTCATTAAAAAAATCGGGTTACAAAACCTACGGTTCTATATCAGCGCCAATAACCTTATCACCATTACCAAGTACAATGGATATGATCCGGAAATCGGCGGAAGCAGTTATGGTATCGACCGTGGAGTTTACCCACAAGCCCGCTCGTTTATGGCTGGAGTAAATTTAACATTTTAACCTTTTTTAAAAATGAAGACTATGAAAAGATATAATATATATTTGAGTGCATTGATCCTTGGATTTCTGATTCTGAATTCCTGTTCAGATAAATTCCTGAATGTGGACCCCAAAGGCACCACGTTGGAAACCAATTATTATAAAAATGCCGATGAGGCATATAAAGGTCTGGTGTCGTGTTATGATCCGTTGGGTACGGAATGCGGTAAAACGTACTCCAATAAAATCGGACCTCTCAACTCCGCCTCCGATGATTGTTATGCTGGTGGGGGTAGCTCCTCCGATGTTCCCGCCTGGCAGGTATGGAACAACTATACCATTGATGCGGCAACCGGGATACAAGCTGATTTCTGGAGCAGAAATTTCACCGGCGTATACAGGGTTAACACACTCCTGTCCAAACTTGATGCGGTTTCAATGGATGCAGCTTTGAAAGCCAGGTTTTTTGCCGAATGCAAGTTTTTGAGGGCCTATTATTATTTTGATCTTGTACGTCTTTTTAAAAATGTACCTCTGTTTACAAGCCCGCTGGCCCCAAAGGACTATTTTAATGTTCTTCAGGCAAGCCCTGAGGCCGTATACGCACAGATTGAGAGTGATCTGAACGAAGCGATTCCGAATCTGCCCGTGGCTGTAACAACCGGGGAAAATGGCCGTGTTACCAAAATGGCTGCAATTGCTTTGCTGGGCAAAGTGATTTTATATCAAAACAATGAAAGCCGCATGCTCGAAGCTGCCGATTTGTTCGAACAGGTAAATACTTCGACAAATTATCACTTGCTTGAAAATTTTGGTATGATCTTTCGTCCGGATAACAAATTCAACAGTGAGTCTATTTTCGAAATAGTTCATACATCAAAAGCAATGTCGGGTTGGGAATCATGGCCAAATTTTGAAGGTAATGTTTATACCCAGATGTGCGGACCTCGTGCTTATGTTGGACCAACCTATGTTGCCGGCTGGGGATTTAATCCGATTACCCTCGAGCTGGTCAATCTGTTGAAAAACGATCCAAGATATAAATACACCGTAGTTAATATAGATAGTCTGAAAACGGCCGGTGTGGCCAATTATGAAAAAGGATATCAGAGTACCGGTTATTTTGTGGCAAAGTTTGCTCCGTTAAAAGAATTCAAGGATACAATCGGCGGCGATCCTGTGTTGAACTATCCAAATGATGTAATGGAAATCCGTTTGGCTGATACTTACCTGATGGAAGCCGAAGCATTGGTACGTGGCGGCGGAGATGCTGCTAAGGCGCAAAGTTATCTGGATCAGGTTCGTGCCCGCGTGGGGCTTCCTTCGATCCCTGCAACTTTGGAAAATATTTACAAAGAACGCCGACTGGAACTGGCTACCGAAGGTCATCGCTGGTTTGACCTGGTTCGCACAGGACAAGCTGCAACTGCGCTGGCATCCAAGGGATTTACCCCGAATAAAAATGAAATTTTGCCGATTCCGCTGGCTGAACTTACCAATACCAAGCTGAAGCAGAATCCTGGTTACTAACTTGTAACATACTTTTTCACCTCATCCCCTGACCCCTTCTCCTCAAGGAGAAGGGGAATACCCTCTCCTTCAGGAGAGGGTTAGGGTGAGGTATCTTTTGAGACCTTGCTTATTTATAAAATACCAAATGAAGAAATCAGTATTGATCTTTTTTGTCGTATTGATTAGCATTACGGCATTTGCGCAGGGTTTGAAAAGAAGCGGACAGAAAATTGTCGATCAAAACGGCCATGAAGTTATTTTAAGAGGTATGGGGCTCGGCGGCTGGATGCTTCAGGAACCTTATATGATGGAAATGAGTGGGTTCGCCGGAACCCAGTGGCAGATAAAGGAGAAGATTCAGGAACTTATCGGAGCTGAAAACACAACAGCATTCTATGATGCCTGGCTTGCCAACCATTGCACCAGGAAAGACATTGATTCTCTTGCTGCATGGGGATTCAACTCTGTCAGGCTGCCGATGCATTATAATCTTTTTACCCTGCCCATCGAACAAGAACCTGTACCTGGTTCTGATACCTGGCTTGACAAAGGTTTTTTATTGACCGACAGTTTGATAGCATGGTGTTCAGCAAAGCATATCTATGTAATTCTCGATTTACATGCTGCACCCGG
>CAIYES010000287.1 GCA_903925275.1 uncultured Bacteroidales bacterium | reverse complement strand
GTCCGGTTTCCAACCTAATGGGCCTTTCCTGAATAAAACCGCATCTGCAAAATTTTTGTCCTTAAAAACAGCAACTTCTGGTGTCGCCAAAGGTCTTGATGGTCCAACAATTTCACCACGAATACATGTAATAAGTTCAGTTCTTTCCGTCATGAATAGCTCCTCTTTTTGTCAGCCAGCCTAACAATGTATTCTGGCATTTGCTGTTGCACAAAACCCTGACTGATTCAGTCGCCCGCGTCATTCCTGTATAAAATAAATCACGGTGAAACTCGGACTCTCCAAGAGATACATCGGTAAGGATAATCACCTTATTTTCCATTCCCTTAAAAGAGTGAATCGTGCTGTAATGGGTAAACCGGCCCTGCTTCCATGCAGGATAAAGCTGATATCCTTTGAAAAACGGGCTTTTTGCTGCACAAGTATCAGATGATGAGAACGACAAAACCGTTATTTCTTCTTGTCGATAACCCTGAATACTGAAATATTTTAATACAGCCGCAAGTTGTATGCACTGTTCCTCATCTGAGGAGTAAAAGTTTATATCATAATTCTTTACGCCACCGCCACGCCTCCTATATCCAGAGTAAATCTTTTTCTCAAATCCACTGAGCAAAATGGCTGTATCTCCAACTATACTATAGTTCCGGCAATTTTCTGACAGTTTCCACTTCGCAGGTTGAGCATCCAAGTTTACGGTGTCAAGTGACTGCGTCAAGAGATCACGCTCCCCGAGGACCTGATATTCGAAATCCCCCAATAGCGCAAAGTGACCATATTTCAATCCTCCAACCAGTAACTGGAGAAGACATTCCCATAATTCAGGACGGGCAAGAATATCCTGTGCTTCATCAAGCACGAGGTAATCAAATGGGGCAATTGCATTCAATTCAGGATCCGTAAGTTTTTCCTCTACTTGGGCAGGCAACACATTATTCCAGAAATTATTGTCAGGATTTTCAGGTATAACCATCCCCACTAATTCGGCCATGACTTGGATAACCGTGCCGACAACAAGATTTGGCAACCCGGGTTTGATTTCCGCCATTTTCTCTTTAGACCACTGCCCAAAGAGTTGATTGAAACAGAGCAAAGCAACCCGTTCACCTGACTCCGCCCTGCGCCTTGCCAGTTCCATCGCGATAAGGGACTTTCCCGTTCCGGCTCCACCAGATACCACTATCCGGTCATTGTTTTCTGCAAGCTGGAATACCGGTTTTTGCTGATCACGCAGTATTTGTTCTATTTCCTGTTCCCGGCGGCGTATTTCCTCGCGGGCATCGGGATGACACTTCTGCACAGGCACACAGTAATCCACTATAGCCTGAACAGCTATATTTGAAAGGGGATTTACAAGACGTTTAAGATTGCTGTCTTCATCAATACTCGACAGCATTCGTTGTTTAAGATCTATGCAAAAATCAGCCCCTTTCCTGAAAGATCTGAACGACCGTTTATCCATCAGTTCCCATTGTTTTACCGATAAATTTGGGCTTAAAGAGAAGATTGCGTTTGGAAAAATGCACAGATGAACAACAGGAACAGAACTATATTGGGGGGC
>CAIYES010000286.1 GCA_903925275.1 uncultured Bacteroidales bacterium | reverse complement strand
TCTTAAATATTAATTCTTAATTATTAATTATTTTTCGGGGTATAGCGTAGCACGGTTATCGCGCCTGCTTTGGGAGCAGGAGGTCGCAAGTTCGAATCTTGCTACCCCGACCAGTAAAATCAAGGGTTTCAGAAAATAAAAATCTGAAACCCTTTTTTAATGTAACCCTAAATGTAACCACAGAATTTTCATTTTTTATCTTTTTGTTTATAGCTCACATTAACTCACAATCCATTTATGATGCAATATTCCGAGCTTGATGATTGTATAGATCTAATGAAAATACCCGATGATTCACTTTCTGCACCGCACCCCTTGCAATCTCCTATTTTAGGCTCTACCAAGAAGATTCTTGATTATTATATCGAGCTTTTCGTCAATGAGCTTGAATGCAATATTCAGAACAAGAATACCCCGGAACAAAAAGTAGATCTGATAAAACTCTATGTTTCAAGGTTAATGAGGACCCAAAATCATACGACCATTAAAAATATTCAACCGGATTCAGACCCCAATATCCCCGAAATTGATAAAAACAAAATTGGTACTATATTGACCAGGGTAGGAGGTCTGCTCATAGCAGATAATTCATATATCCGTGAAAACGATATTAGGTTGAAGAAGGGCGTTAACGTCTTATATTATTTACTCTTTGATGAACTACAAAAATGCTGCTCGACTTACGAAATCCCCTTTATTGAAATATGCACCAAACTTGGTTTCCCCTTAGATACTATTAGGGTGCAGGTTCCCACTCAGGTAAATACAGATTTCAAAAAACAACAAATTGAGGTACAACAAGGGGTTTGCGAAAAATTGGGACAGGCTTTATTTGAATATGGTTTTTATAATTTATCCTTAGTCAAGGAACTTAATGAACAATCCAGAGCGAAGCTGATTCAACTTATTTGCTCTCATGAAGTACCTTATAAAATTGCCATGTTTGATTTTCTGGGCTTCATCAACTATTTTCTAAAGGAGTATGACAGTCGAAGGACTATAATGTACAAAAGATTTGGAGAAATCTTTTGTGCTAGATTTAGGCCTGTTTCATCAAGGACAATTCAAGGGAACATCAATGATCTTAATAAAAAGCCAGAAAACCGTGACCCCGATTATACCGCATCTAATTATAAAGATGAGGTAAAAAAACACTATGAAATGTTGAAATAAGGAGTACTCATGTATTGACCCCGCGAAATCCCGCGCTTAAAATTGTCGGATAAACTAAAAATTTATCCCTTATGTCAATTACATTTGATCAACTCCCACAAGCCGTCAGCCAGTTACAGGACAAACTGGATAATATTGAGCGGTTGCTTCTTTCAAGAAGTGATGTCCCCCAACCTGATGTCGATAAACTCCTTACTATAAAGGAGACTGCCGAGTTCCTGCATCTTACAGTTCCTACCATTTATCTTTTGGTTCAGCGGGCTGAAATCCCCGTTTGCAAACGAGGCAAGCGATTGTATTTTTCTAAATTAGAGGTTACCAGCTGGATCATGGCCGGCCGGAAGAAAACGGTTTCAGAGACCGATGAAAAGGTCGATACATATTTATCCAGACCGCGAAGGAGGAATAGCCAATGTATATAATCGAAAACTATAAAACGATCCTCCGGCATTCCGAAAAGATGAGTGACTTTATAAACACTGCCAAGAAAATTCAAAACATCGCAGTTACCAAAAAGTCGACAGAGGATCTGGCCTTCCTGCTCGGTATGATCCAAAGGATGACCTTCCATCTAAGCAAACAGCTGGAAAAAGGGATTGCCCAGGAAGAAGAATTAAATAAACTTGTCGCTATTGTCAAGGACCTGCCAGGGGTAACTATTTATGTTGCCCCTGGGGGACCATTTTTGAGAGTCCGATAACTCCACCAATTTGAAGGGAAAAATATTCCATGATTTGGGATTCCGGAATAACACCCACGCATCTTCCCTGGAACTTTTAAGAAGAGAAAACATCACAAAAAACCGGCATGAATTTAACCAAAACACCGACTAATCAATCGGCGACAATCCAAATTTTTCCTTATGGCTACCGGGACAACTGACCTCCCTTTAAATAACCCAAAGTCTTCACCAGTACCTAAGGAAGATTTACTATCTGAAAGGATTCGGAAATCCAGGATGCTCATCACTCAGACTGTTGAAGAGCCACAGGATGTCCTTTTCATTAGCGAGGATGGAAAAAAATCAATCATTTGCACCCTGGGTAATATTTCTTTAATCCAGGGGCAAGCCAAATCAAGAAAAACTTTTCTTCTCTCTTTTATTTGTACTGCACTTTTGAAAAAAAAGGAGTTCTTAAAATTCAGAGGCAAACTTCCGGCGGGAAAATCAAAGATAATCTACTTTGATACCGAGCAAGGCCTATACCACGCCAAAAGAGTTCAGGAAAGGATATATGATTTATCAGGTATTTCGAAAGTAGCTGAAAATGAAAACATTCAATATTACCGGTTAAGGTCATACAATACCAAAGAGAGAATTGAAATCATCGACAAGGTGATTAATTCAACCGCTAACCTTGGCTTTGTGATAATTGATGGTGTCCGGGACCTGGTGACAGATATAAACAATGCCGATGAATCTACCAAGGTT
>CAIYES010000285.1 GCA_903925275.1 uncultured Bacteroidales bacterium | reverse complement strand
TTTCCAATTGGCAGCGTAGCTGCCTAATCTTTGTAGTAATACGATGGCGTAAATTTCAGAGCAGCGTAGCTGCGAAATAGAATATTCGTCGTAATGTTTGATGAAATCTACAGCTATCATTAGACAGGTTCAACAACCATGTCGCCCCGATGGGGCTCTGGAAATGGTTCATTTTTCTCCTGCTACAAAGATATCACCCCTATTGGGTTCTAAGATTGCAGTGATTTTTCAGTTCCATTTCACCAAGTCGATTTCAATTTCAAATGTAATCCCCCAGATTTTCCTCTTGATCCCATTTTATCACTTTCATGGGTTTGCTCATCGTCACTATATGTTGAAATCATCAAGGAGGTAGCTGAAGATCCAAAAGAAGTTCAAGGCATACTTGGTTCTCAAACAGGCCGGTTGTCTTGTCTATCAGGAATCTGAAAAGACAAGACACCAGCGGCCCGATTGCTTTGTAAAACAGGATGGAAGGTGAAAGTTTTTTCTACCGTATTGCCGAAGAAATACGCTGATTTCGCTTAATTATTAAGCCTGACATATTTTTCCCTCCAGGCCCAGCTTTTATCCATCTGGCCATTATCATCAACTGGATAAGTTTGGATAAGCGTATCATTCTTTATCTCGATGGTCATTTTGATTGTTTTGCCTTCCCATGGCTTGTAGAAAAGAATTTTCACATTTTCTTCATACCTGGCGCCTTCCAGTTTGAAGGTTCCTACACCGTACATATCCGATACGGTTGTATCAACTTTATTGCGACCGACACACATGAAATGATTCCCAGACCAGATTTTAATCATGTCCATATCATTCTTACCCGGGAACTCAACAAAAACCGAATCGCCTTTAATGGTTTGATAATGAATAAGTTTCCATGCACCTTCGATATTGGGGCTTTTTGTTTTGCTGCATGAACAAAAGCCTAATGTTATAATTATACAGCACAGCATTATTGTTTTCATAAACTAAAATTTTTGAGGTTAATAAAATTTGATTTTTAGTAAGGCAGAACAAACGAGGCTATATTGCCTAATTCTTATCCGGGAACCTTCATTACACCCAATTGTTCCATCACGGCTATCTGATCGGCCATAAGCCAATGATGAACGATTTTTCCATTTTCGATCTCATAGCTCACGACAAATGGAAATTCAACATTGCGATGCGTAGGCTGGATGCCATTAAATTCTCCTTCGTGAACCCCTTTGGCCCTTGCCCTGACCACAACACGATTGCCTTCGGACGTTATCTCATCGATAAACATTTCATATTTGGGAAATACCGTATCGAAAAAGGCAATGTGCCCGAATAACTCTTCATCAGTAATATATTGTTCCATCAGTTCGCGAGTTTTGGTAACACCGCTGAGGGCATTAATATAGCGGATGATAAATTCCTTATTTTGTCTGTGTAGCTCCATGTTTTTTTTTCGACAAAGATAGCTGCCAGAACAAGGGATAGTTAGTCCGTTTGTTGCGATCTTTTATTCATTTGTTGCAGTTTTGTTATGGCGAAAAACAGAGGGAGGCACACCATATTGCATTTTAAAGATTTTTGTGAAATGGCTTACGGTCTGAAAACCAGTCTTGAAGGCTATCTCGCTGACCGTTAAATCAGCCGTTTCGAGTAGCTCTTTAGCCTTTTGCAAACGGATGGTTTTGATATAATTGGCAGGAGCTTGCCTGATCAGGGATTTCATCCGGCGGAATAACTGTGTTCTGCTCATCGACATCGCTTTGCATAAAGCATTTGAGTCGAAATTTTCATCCTCAAGGTTTACTTTGATCAGCACATTTATTTTTTGGATGAAGGCAGCCTCATGGGGTTGGTTCTGTTCAAGTTTCGCTATAAGGGTTTCTGTTTGTGTAAAATGCGAATTTAACCGTTTTTGAATTTCCCTGTAAAACTGGGGGAGGTTATTGGCTGGTGTATTGGTCTGAACCGGCTGAAATGAAACGGAAGCCTGTTGGTCCAAGGGAAGAACCAGTCTGTATAATGTACCGTTTGATAATGGGTAACCAGTAAATGAATAGGTCGTTTTCGCAGTTACTTCGTAAACCCAGATCAGGTTGATTCTGGTGTTTTTTACCTCAAGGTACAAGTTTTGATTGTCCGGACTAAACAGCAAACACACTTTGATTTTGCTATTTGGAGGCACGAGGTTGATAATGTTGCAGATCAGCTGAATAAGGGATTGAGAAAGCAAAGAAGGCTGGTAGAGCACAACCTGTTCTTTTAAACAGGATGAAAAGGAGAGGTTCACTTCGTTTGCTTGCGCATAAGGCTGCAGACTAAGTGTCAGGCTTTTCAAAAATGGTACGATATCGGCTTCTGATGAATAGATCATGCTGCTTTTCCTTTCGGATGACTATTTTTAAGTCTTCTTCGAAAACCTTTTTCACCGCTAAGACGCCAAGACGCTAAAACTTATATGCTTGAATTCGTAATGTTTGCGTCTTTGCGCCTTTGCGGTTTTAATATGTTTTTTATTTTTCGGAGCAGGCTCAATTATGAAATTCAAAAGTAGTGAATTGGTTGTATGAAAATCCATGATATTGAAGATTCGTTGAGGTTGTAAGTATATCCTGGAAATCTCTTGAGGAATTTACCTGACCAATGTAACTGTACCCGTTAATTTCATTTTTTTCCCGAAGGGATTTGTGTACGTTATGGTGTACACGAACACTCCTGAAGGAGCTGGTCCTTCACCAATAGTACCATTCCATCCCTGGCGGATATCCTGTGTTTCAAAGATAGTTCCTCCCCACTGGTCAAAAATCAGCATGTGAAAAGCGGTAATCCCTTCGGGTTGAACCACGGGCCGGAACAGGTCGTTTTTACCGTCAGAATTTGGACTGAATGCATTGGGCATTCGCAGTGGTATTTCGCAATGCAGCATCATGATTGAATCGGTGACAAAACAAATTCCCGCCTTGCCGATGGTGACTCTATACCAACCTTCGTCGGTAACCAGGATTGAATACGTACTATCTCCGGTATTCCATACATAGTGATCGTAACCTTGCGCAACATTCAGTTGAACCTGCTCATTGAAGTACAATGTGTCGTACCAGCCTTTTTCATCGCAAGGAGAACTTATCGTAAAATGAATTTCAGGCATTGGGCCTATCTCAATCGGTTTTGTGATTGTATCCGGACATCCACCGTCGCAAGAAACAATCAATGTTACGTTAAATTTTCCAAGGGAGTCATAGACATGCCGGGGATTCTGACTATTTGTAACAGCCGGGGAGCCGTCACCAAAGTTCCATATCCAGTTTGTTGTGACACTTGGATTGATTGCACTGGAATCATGAAATTGGATTTCGGCACCACTACAAGCCTGCTGCGGGCATCCAAAATTGGCATTTATGAGTGCACGTTTCAAGGTATCCTTAATTGTAACTTTACAGCCAGTTACCGATGTGAGTATACAACTGTCGACCATTCCAATTACCGGGTTGAAAATGGTTCTTGACTGTGTTGTTTCACCGTTCGCCCATAAATAAGAAAAACCGGGGGGTGCAGTGACGGTGGCCATCGGTTCACCCGGACAAAAACCGAATATCAATTGTACTTTGCTGCAATAGGCACTCAGGTAAGCGTATGCGAAATGACCAGCACCCAGCCTACAATCCCTTGTTGTGAAAATGATTGAAACCGTTTGCCCGATATAGTGCCTCAGATCTATTCCCACGGTGGTCCAATCCTTCCAGGAAACATCCCCGCAGGAATGCCAGGTCGGTATCCCATGGTGTGCAGAAACAAAGTAAGAACCACAGTCCGGATCGATCACCTTGCCGGAACTATCAGCCACATCAATGATGAATCCTGGCTGATTGGCAGGATCGTGCGGCAGGTCGGTCATCACAACGGCATATTTGTAAACAAACAGGTTCGTTTCTTCCGTCACATTAACCGGATACCGCAACTGCTCAGCCTGGAGAGCAAAGCTATTACCGAGCCTGACAGAGAATTTTTCGCCGGGAGGAACCATTACCAGCCCATCATCACAAGTATTTGGATCCGGATCTTGAGGATCATGAATGATGGTGTGTCTATTTTTAACAAATCCTTTGAACAGTGAAGGATTCGAGAAATCGCCATAATATCCCTCCCAATTGGAAAAATCACCAAGGCTGAAGTCTGAGTTGGGACAATTGCCCTGACGTTGCCCGAAAGCGGAAGCAACAAAAAAAAAGGCAAAAAGATAAATGGCAATGGGTAAGGTCCGATATTCCAGATGATTCATAATGAAACCCCTTTAACTTCAAACCATGGCAGTTTTATCGCCAATCATCAAAGGTACATGAAAATTGCCGACAGACCTACAGAGGGATTAAAAACCATTCAGTATCTAAAGCGCTATAAATAAATGAAGTACTGAATATTTAGCTCTTAGCGACTTCTTTTGGTATCCTTCCCAACCTTCTTTTCTTCTTTGATAAGCTCTTTCTGGGCTTTGGAGTTAAAACCCATGGTGGATTTCAACCCGCTCAAAACGCTTTTCCACAAAAAATTGATGATACCTTTGTCCTTGGCCCTGTTAAAAAAGATGACCCCGGTTTTCATTTTCCCGGATTTGGTCGGGTTATCATTGTTGACCACCAGGTCGTTGGCTGCCCAGTTGATTACACCTGTTTTTATTTTAGTCCAGGTCGTTTGTTTTTTATCCAGAACATTGATAGAAAGGTTGTTATAATAAAACAGCAATTTCCCTTTGGCAACATCAGCATTGGCATATACGATAGGAACCTTCATACTGATCAGTTTTCCACTCACCACTCTGGCAGGGAGCAGGTTGGAAAGCATGGGGTTGATTTCAACCAGCTCGATTGGGCCCAGATTGGCTGAAAAGGTAAATGAGTTTCGTTTGTCGCCAAAATTAAAGCGGATCGTGGCATCAAGTTTTCCTTTGCCCATAAGCCAGGCTGTTCCTTGCAATTCGGAAACCAACCCTGCCTGCAGCAGTGACGAATCGTTGGTAAGTCCGGTGAATATGGCATTCAATTTATCAAAATAAATCGTGCCGGGCACTGCTCCTGTTTGTTCGGCATAGGAGGCTTTTCCGCCTTTCAGCAGAACGGAGTCAATACGGAGATAAGTCTCCAGCTTTCGGATTGCATCCTGCGGCAGGGGAGGCTTAAACCCAGGCCTTGGTGAAATGCGTTTATCACGGTAATCGTCAAGGGTCAACGTGTCAATTGCGAGTAATCCCGCCTGCAATTTACCCTCAAAAAGGAGGGAGCGTAGGTTCATCCGATGAAAACTGAGCTTGTTGATCCGAATGTCCATCCAATCGGTTTGATAACCCAGTTTCCGTGTATAATCATGCTTATTGTAAAGGGGTTCCAGGTGAAAATCCTTGATGTAAACTTCCCGTGATGCTGTGGAAAGGCCTATCTTTCCGAACGACAGTTTGTTCATGCCGTTTTTCGTGGGCAATGAATAGGCCCCCAGTGTAATGCTGATATCGTCGGCATTAAACAGCCTGATTTTTCCATGGTGCGCAGAATCGACGAGAATATGCCTGATAAAGATGTTGCATGTCGGAAACAAATTCCGGGTAACGGAATCCTGGCTGCAATCGACAAACTCAAGTTTTGCATTTTCGATAATGAACTCCATGACTTCAATTGATGATAATCCCATGGGCAGCGGAATCGATGTCATTTTTTCCTTTTGCTTCTCTTCACGGGCTTCATACGGTATCTTCATCCTAAACACGGTGATTTCAGGATTTGTGAAACGAACACGTTTTATGTCAATTTTCCGGAATTTTATCGCATCCATGACATTAAAATCCCTGATACGAAACTGTTTGATATTCAAACGGATCAACAGTGGTGAGCATGTGTCGGTGAGCGAATGAGCCCGGTAGTAAGCAGTATCGGGAAAAAGTAAAAACCGGTCGATGGTAAGATTGCCCGATAGGATATTCAATGAAAGGCTGCCGATTTCTACCTTGTACAACCCCTTACTTTCCCGGCTGATTGCCTCGGTCACGTAAGTACGGATGATCTTCGAGTAGTAGAAATACCCGATTGAAAAAAAGATTCCTGCAAGAAGGATGAGGACAGCCAGGATCCAGAGGATAATATTGCGAATTGTTTTTGCTTTCATATTCCTGATCATTGAATTTTTCTTTTTTTAGGCTGATTATTTATTGCCATTTCCTTAAATGCTTTCTGGTGCCCGGAACCATTTTCTTGTGGCAGAAGAACCGGCTTCCGATGTGAGCAGCGAACGTTGATCAAAATGTGTAGGAGAGAGAGACAGCATAGAATGGTACATCCAGCATGAGGTTGTAGATATACCCGGACAAGGTAAAACCTGCCAGCGTCAGGCCGGCTCCAAATCCCGGATCCAAGTCATGTTTTGTATGATAAAGCTTGGTGCGCGAAACTGATATGCCTGCGTAAAGAAAATCTGTGATGGCATAATCCAGTTCGTAAGATCCATAGATATAACTTTCATCCCTTTTCGAAGAGGAATAGACAATGACCGATGACGAGCCGGTAAATGCAAATTTACCATAATCAAGGGCCAGACTAACCCCGGGTATCAAACCATAAGACTTTCCGATCATGATGCCAATTAAAGGTGTGACCCGAAATTGTAGTTTTCCACCCCCGGA
This sequence comes from uncultured Bacteroidales bacterium, assembly GCA_903925275.1. Classification (GTDB taxonomy): domain Bacteria; phylum Bacteroidota; class Bacteroidia; order Bacteroidales; family FEN-979; genus CAIVAT01. Next base: position 11,930 of record CAIYES010000285.1, on the reverse strand, counting down.
AAAATTGTAGCCGGCTTTCGCGGAAAAAGTATTCACATCATCTTCACAAAAGCCTATTTCCGTATGAAGCCACTTCCTGTCGAAGCTTGCCGCAACTCCAACCAGATAGATTCCCGTAATTAATGAATTATCGACCACTACCGAGGCTTCCCATGTTTTCAACGAGTCGGCAGATTGAGGGTAAACAACCAACCGGATAGAGAGGAGAATGCCGAAAAAGAACCATTTTTTCACGGACTAAAATTAGATAACTTTTTGAATCCTTGCGAAGTGCCAGCAGAAATACCATTCAATAAAAAATAAAGCGCATAAGTATCACCAATTCGATTTTTATTCGTAACTTTGCATTCGTTTTTAGATTATTTAACCCTTTTCAACCCATCAAAACGATTTATCAACACATTGATTTAAAATAACTTATAATGTCAGATACCTGCAAGTCAAATACAAAGCCTTTGCCAATTAAGGAAAGACTTAAAACCTGGGCTTTTTGGAAACCAATCCTTTTTACTGCAATAGGCGGTTTGGGAGGTTTTTTATATTATCACTTTGTCGGATGTGCCTCGGGAACCTGTGCAATTACAAGTAATCCATATGCCAGTATTGCTTTCGGCGGATTTTTTGGTTTTTTCCTTGTCAACCGGCCCTGCGCTTGTTAGCAGTTACCATTTATTAATTCCAAATTGTATGAATAAGGAAATGTGGGATCAGCGCTACGCTGATTCAGAATATGTTTACGGAACTCACCCGAACGAATTCTTTAAGCAGGAACTGGACAAACTTGTGCCAGGAAAAATCCTGCTTCCGGCTGATGGTGAGGGCAGGAATGCCGTGTATGCAGCTGAAAAAGGTTGGATTGTTTCTGCCTTCGATCAGAGTGATGAAGGCAGAAAAAAGGCCCTGCGGCTTGCCTCCGGCCGGAATGTAACGATTGAATACGAAATCAGGGATTTGGAAACAACTGAATATCCGGCTGATCATTTTGATGCAATTGCACTGGTCTTTGTCCATTCTTCTGCAAAAAATCGCCGGCAAATCTACCTTAACCTTATGCGCTTCCTCAAGCCGGGAGGAACCCTGATCCTGATCGGGTATTCGAAGGAACAACTGCAATATAATACAGGTGGACCTAAAGAAATATCAATGCTGTTTTCAGAAGATGAGTTGATTGAAGATTTTGCAGGGCTTCAAATCAAATCAATCAGGAAGATTGAAGCCATGATTCAGGAAGGAGATTTTCACAGCGGGAATGCCTCTGTAATTCAGCTCGTTGCTTTTAAATAAACACCCTGTTAGATCATAAAACAAGATACTGTACCTTGCATGGGCCACAGCACAATTGTGCTCATGGCGCTAAAGTTTGTTCCCGTTAATTCAGTTCTTTTGCAATGGCAATGGCGGCAATGGTTCCGTCGGCTACAGCCGTGGTAATCTGCCTGTATTTTTTACTGATAACATCGCCAACTGCATATATACCGGGCATACTGGTATGCATGTCTTCATTCGTCTTTATATAGCCCCACTGATCAAGTTCCAGCTTATCCCTGAAAAGATCGATATTCGGTTTCATGCCGATGAAAACAAACACCCCGTCGCTGACCAGTTTGGATACAGTTTTGGTTTTCAAATCCTCAACCTCCGTGATAATTTTATCGCCGTCACGCACAAACGACCTTGGTTCATGCGAAAAAAGCACACTGATTTTTTGATTTGCAAGTAACTTTTCCTGCGCCTGCTTATTGGCAGTCAAGGCATCAAACTGATGAACCATGGTGATTTTGCTGGCAAACCTGCTGATAAAATCCGCTTCTTCCACGGCTGAGTTTCCGCCACCGATCACAATTACCTCCTTATCGTCATAGTACTTGGCATCGCAGGTGGCACAATAGGAGATTCCCTTGCCTTTCAACTCTTTCTCCCCTGGAACTCCCATCAGGTTGGGAGAGGTGCCGGTTGCAATGATCATTTTTTTTGCCCTGATGGTCTCGAATTCATCAACCACCACCTCTTTCTTTTCCAGGTCGATTTTTGTTACATCAACCGCCACCTTATAAATGGTGCCGCATTGTTTGGTCTGCTCCGACATGTTGTGTGAGAGCAAATAACCGGGCTGCGGATCAATAAACCCAGGGTAATTGGAAACTTCATGTGTCGTTGACACCTGGCCACCAGGAAGTGCAATATCAATAAGGACTGTATTCGCCTTCGACTGGCAGAGGTACAACCCTGCTGTTAGCCCGCCCGGACCTGCGCCAAGAATAAGTACATCGAATTCGGAAACGGTTGGCTTAATTTCTTTCTTGATTTCCTGAACCCTTTCCTTCGATAACATGTTGTCGAGCTGATGGATGATATCGCTTCGCTTGATGCCACCGGTAAGGGTCACAGGAGATTGAACCCCGTTATCAAAAAACAACAGGGTGGGAGAGGATCTGACTCCCAGACGCTCGGCCAATGGCTTGTTTTGCTGCCGGAACATCTTTACAAAACTGATGTCTTTGCCATAAAGTGCTGCCAATCCTTCAAACTTGGGAGCAACCGCCTCGCATGGAGGACATTCGGTGGAATAAAAATCGAGAACGACTTTGCCCCCGGCAAGAACCTCCTGGTCGAATTCAGATGACGTAATTTCTTTCATATTTTTTATGAGCTGTTTAAAAATTCTATTCAATATTCGATATTCGATATTCGATATTCATTATTCGATATTCATTATTCGATATTCAAGGCATCTCGGTCTCAAAGTAGGCGTTAAAACCCAGTTCCAGCAATTCTTTTACCGGACGGCAATCGGTTGAGCAAACATTGCCTGTCCGGTTCTTGGCTACCGAACCGCACCCTCCGCCGCATGCCAGTTGCATGCTGCAGGTGAAGCATTCGGCGATAGCGGTAACATCGCGGTTTTCCCATGCAGCAATCATGGCATCTTTCCGGGAAACTTCAGGGTAAAAGCTTCCCAGCGATTCATCAGTTTTCCCAACGGTAGCCGTGCATGAATAGATTTGCCCGGTATAATCGAAGGCCCATTCAGTTTTACACGCCGGGCAGGCATCGAACAGCGGATCGGGAAGGCTTCCGTTTTCGGCCAGAAATTTCGAGATGGAATAGGCAGGTTTGTAAAACTCCAGGATATACGGATGCTGCTTTACCTGCTGATAGATTGTTTCATACAGTGAAATCCGGCTGAACAGCTTTGCTGAAGTAGCCTGGCAATGGTGCAGTTCGTAGTTCCGGCCGAGCTGGGTTTTGAAGAATACACTTCTGGTCCAACCTTTATCGATGGCAAATTGAGCCATTTCAGGAAGGCCGTCGATATTCTCCTTGTCAATCACCATGCGCAGGTTTACCGGCAATCCGGCCTGGAGGCAGGCATCGATGCCTTTCACGATTTTGTCGAAGGTAGCTCCTCCGCCTTTCAGGAAACGACGTGTATCATGCACACTGCCTATACCATCGAGTGTAACCTGTATTTCACGGATATGCGCTGATTTCAGGATGTCGACGTACTCAACCAGCGAATAACCATTTGTCACAAAGCAGACGTCAAGGTTTGATTCATTGGCCAGTTTCAACATATAGCCAATCAGCCCTTTTTGTTTCGGGGAGTTCAGCAATGGCTCACCCCCGAATACGGTAAGGTACTTTTTGCGCTCGGCAAATTCATGGTTAACATAGTGAAAGAATGCATCAATCACCGCTGTCGTAAGTTTCTGATTTGAATTGGCATATTCATCCTGGTAACAATAGGTGCAGGCGAAGTTGCAACTGTAATTCGGGACAAAAAACAATTGCACTTCATCCTCATCACGGGTGTCAATAAAATCGAGATACCGACTGCGGTAAAGCCGTTCTTCCTCTTGCTGATCCACCAGGTAGCCCTGTTCTTTCAGGTTCTCATGGAGCTCTTCTGTAATCTCTTTTCCATCAAGGAACTCATGCAACATTTTTCCTTCGGCGGGATTTAAAATATCCGCACTGCCGCTGAGCAGGTTCACGATGAAAAAATTATCTGATCCTGCAATCCTGGAGAAAATATTGTGTTTGGAATAAATCATTTGATAACTAAATTAATCGTGGCATCCCACAATGGTCTTCGACGTTTTGGCACAACATTGTGCTACCTTTTTTGTTTCTGTCTTTTGAACTTTTACCTTTTTTTTAATGAGACTTTTCATTGTTTCAAATTTTAGCGTTTATATGTAAATATCATCTTTTTTCCCGGCGATGGTAAAACTGGCTACTTCGGCATTCCCCTTGGCATAGGGAGCTGATTCTTCGATAATTTCAATGGAGGCAAACCCTGCTTTTTCCAGTTGCTGCATATATTCGGCACGGGTTACCGATCCGGCCCAGCATTCAGCTACTGCAACCGGATCATTTCTGTAGTCGTCTGCAATAGCGGTTGTGGCATAAATATCACTGATCACAAACCTGCCGCCTTTCTTCAGGATGCGGAATATCTCGTTCCAAACCGACTGCTTATCCGCAGCATGATTCAATGTACAATTGGAGATTACAAGATCTGCAATTTTATCAGGAAGTTCGAGCTTTTCAAGTTCGCTGCGTATAAAACGGACATTGGAAACACCGAATTTTTCAGCATTGCGGCGGGCTTTTTCAAGCATACCATCAGAAATATCTATGCCGTATACAAAACCGGTTTCACCCACCGCTTCAGCCATTCGCAATACATCCGTTCCACGACCGCTTCCAAGGTCAATACAAACCTCTCCGGTTTTGGGTTCAGCATAATTGATGGCGCCGCCGCATGACAGGCAGCATTCCGATTCGGCCAGTTCGCTGTACCTGTTATTTATTTCCTTTATTTCCATAGATTGATGGTTACTTCAAAGATAGGCCTAAAACCAGGTTGTTTTACACGGCTTGCTTACTATTAGCAGGTTCCGTTGCTGCTCCGAAGAGCACAGTTGTACGATTATTTAAAGAAAATGCAAAAGTAGGAAATTAATTTAATAAATCGCTTAAATATCACTATTATCATTTTTTATTTTTTTTTATGGCATTAAGACCAATCTTCGCAAAGTAGGCGGGTTTGCAGGAGTAGCTATTCAATTTCAATCTACAGTGAATGAAAATAGTTGGTTTATAATAAAATCATTGCTATTTTTGATGTGATAACCGGACATCCCAATCAACCCTCCATTAATGTAAACCAAATGAAAAAAATAGTAGTTCTCGGTGCAGGTATCTCTGGCCATACCGCTTCCTTACTTTTAAAACACAAACTCGGCCGAAACCACCAGGTAATTGTAGTGAGCCCGCATGATCGATACCAGTGGATTCCGTCAAATATATGGGTGGGAATTGGTCAGATGACTGCCAAACAGGTATCTTTTCCGCTTGAGCCGGTTTATCGCCGAAAAGGGATTGAGTTTATCCAGGGAAAAGCAACGGCCATTCATCCTGAAGGTGAACCAGGCAGCGAAATTCCTTATGTAGCGTTTGAATTCACAAATGGGGATAAAACAGGGCAAACGGGGAGAGTTGAATACGATTTCCTGGTGAATGCCACAGGCCCGAAGTTAAATTTTGCAGCCACAGAAGGTCTGGGACCAAAAGGTTTTACCAATTCCGTATGTACCTATCCGCATGCTGAAGAAGCATGGCTGAACCTGCAAAAATCGCTGGATAAAATGGCAAAGGGAGAAAAACAGCGTTTCCTGATCGGAACAGGACACCCGACAGCCACATGCCAGGGTGCAGCCTTTGAATACGCACTGAATGTAGCCTTTGAGATCTCAAAACGCAAATTGAATCATCTGGCTGAGATCATCTGGATCACCAATGAAAATGAGGTTGGTGATTTCGGAATGGGTGGCGCTTTTATAAAAAAAGGCGGGTATGTTACCTCCACCAGGGTTTTTGCCGAATCGATCCTTGCCGAATATGGCATCCGCTGGATCACAAAAGCTGGGATTATAAAAGTAGAAGAGGGGAGAGCCTATTATGAAACGCTCGATGGCGGGAAACAAGTCCAGGAATTTGATTTCGCCATGCTGATTCCTTCCTTTGCCGGTGCCGGCATGAAAGCCTTTGATGGCAAGGGTGAAGATATCACTTCAAAACTTTTTGCTCCCAGCGGATTTATGAAAGTGGATGCGGATTACACCAGTCGTCCTTATGCAGAATGGAGCGCAGATGATTGGCCTTCGACCTATGAAAGTCCGGCATACCCAAATATTTTTGCTGCAGGCATCGCTTTTGCAGTACCTCATCCGATTTCTCAACCCAGAAGCAATAAGAATGGTTTGGCAATCTTCCCAACAGCCCCGAGAACCGGGATGCCGTCGGGAGTGATTGGGAAAATTGTTGCACTCAACATCATCGACCGGATAAAAAATAACCGGAAGGATTCGCCACATAAAGCATCCATGGCCAGGATGGGAGCTGCATGCATCATATCCTCAGGCTACGGAATACGCGATGGCATGGCAGCATCGATGACAGTTTTTCCGATTGTACCCGATTATAAACGTTATCCCGATTGGGGAAGAGACCTGAACTATACCATTGGTGAGCCGGGACTGGCCGGACATTGGGTTAAGTTGCTGCTGCATTACCTGTTTATCTACAAAGCAAAAGCAAAACCATTTTGGTTTTTGATTCCTGAATAGTAATAATCTTTACTTTTAACTTTGGTGACCAATCCATTTTAATAAAAACTGTCATGCAAGAAAAACACATAACTCCCGGACCGAAAGAGATTACTAATCCTCCTTATCCAACCAGTGCCACGAGGTTCTGGCGAAAATTTTTCCCCTGGCAGATTGTCAGGTTCTTTGTGTTGAACCTCAAGATTATGCGCATAATCATCGGAGGCCATTCTTAATTTTCAGGAATCACTATTTTAAAGCTTCTTCAATGTCTGCTTTAAATCGCGAGTAATATAGTCTAAGTTTTCGATTTCTACTGAAAACCTTACGAGATCGTATGTAGTGCTGCCTGTTTTTATTTTCCATAGTAACCCCGGCATCGGTCAACTTAAAGCTGTTTTACAACAATTGCAGCTAAAAACATTTCAAATGGGCTGGATTGTTTTCCTTTGCAGCCTTTGCAAGGGAGAAAACACATGGATATGAGGACCAGTAAAAAGCAGCATGAAAAAATTAACTTAATCCAATGAATTTCATGATCTTTTGAAATGACTCGTCGGAGGTTGTGCTTTTTGCTTCAATGATCAAAGGCTTATGCAGTTGCCAGCTTTCAACAACCTGATCGACCAGTTTTGAGTTTACAGCCAATACGACAGGCATATCGCAGCGCAGGATCAGTTCATTTAAACTTGCCGCCCATCCCTGCCCCTGCAATTCCCAGGCTCCGATTTCATCAATGAACACGATTTGTGAATGCTGGTTATTTAACACTGAGAGCGCAGCTTTACCAAACCTGATTCCATCATCGAAAAAATAGAACCGGCCAACATTTACCAAACCATCACCTTTTTGGGTTTGTGAGAGCCTTGTTTTTTGAGAAGTCGCGACATTGTTTAATTCATATCCTGATTTAGCACCATTTTCAAAGACTGCCGGCGAGATAATGCCACCGGTTTGAATATCCCGGCTTTTAAATAGGAGGTTCAATTCAGCCAGCAAAGTTGATTTTCCATCTCCAGTATCGCCTGTAATCAGGATGACATTACTTTTCTTCTTCAGGCTGAGTTCAACTTTCCCAAGCCAGAATTCGGCCTGTGCAGTAAGTTGTCTTAAAATGGGAACCGGCTTTTTAAATATATCCCTTACAGAAGGTAAATTGCTGATGATAAAGGGAAGTGTATTAAAAGCAACTTCAAGGGAGAGGGGCAGCTGTTTGAAAGAAGTACGGATAAAGAAAGACCTGATAACCGGATTGCTTAACTCTTTGCCGGTGACAGCAAATCCAACAACCATGATAGCGGCCCGGAAATTCATCTGTAACCCGATCAGCAAGCCGTCAAGGATTGAAATGTGCGATGACTGAAGCGTAGCGAACAGAAAGCTTGAAAGCATGGTTATGACAATAAAAAAGATCCAGAATTTGGGCTTCTGCAAGGGTTTCAGGATGTTATTGTAGCGGACTACCCAGGCTGTCAGCATGGCGATACCTGCCGGCCCCCACCACATGATGGCTGAGAAGTTCATCAGCAGCAGCACTGCAACCATTCCCGCAATGGTCAAAGCAAGCCAGCCAATGGAGTAGTTAAACGCAGGCATACTTTTTCCTGATTTAATACCTTCAGTTCGCTTTCTGTCGATGCTCATCATCGGGGGACTGGTTCTGATTGCAGTTCGGCCAATATAAATCCCTACCAGTGCTGAAAGAGCTCCAAAAATCAGGTAAATGATCCATAGAGCCATCACAGGCATCCATACTGTTGTGAAATGAAACTGGAGCTGTTTTTGGGCAAAGTTGATCAGTGAGGTATAGAGATCAACGATGTTGAACCCGTATATGATGATGAAGTTGGCAATTTTTTGAAAAAAGCTCCACGACATGGCAAGGATGCTGCCGATAAAAAAGCCGATCATGTTTTTTCCAAAGATTCTTACCGAAGATTCAAGTAAAACGGATTCCAGGAAAATGGCGATCATTGGCCCGAAGATTACTGCGCTAGGCGATACCGCTTTCATGATGGCACAAATCAAACCCGCCCGCCATATCAAACCTCTGTCTTTCCATTGATAGCTTACAGATACCAGCAAGATGATCCCGATCGAAGTGAGAAAAATGCTGCTGAACGGTATTCGAAGGTTATGAAGAAAACTACCGAGTACAATCTCTGACGATGCCCACAGGGAACCCAGTACAGCAGCTTTTTGCCATGTACCACTCAATTTGTGGTTTATGTTTAAATCCATTATCTGAATCAACTACCGTGAAGCTTCTCAAACTTTTTAACGACCTTGACAAGTACGAACCAGGAAACCAGAATCAGGACCGGCCAGCTAAAAAACCATATAATCTGAGTTATCATTGTTTTAATTTTTAGTAAGTATGCGATTCACTTTTCATCTCTTCTATGTCGATCTTTTTGTTATCGATCGACCGCCAGGTATAAAAAACATAGGCCAGCACGAAAGGAACCAGAAGCGACACATAGCTCATGACTACCAGCGTATAGCGGCTCGACGAACTGTTTGCGATGGTGAGTGAACTTTGTAAATCGTACGTTGATGGATAATAGGCTGTGTTATTAAAACCTGCCAGTAAAAACAGAGAGGAAACTGTCAGAATCGTACCAATGCCTGCTCCCCAGATTCCCTTGGTACTGCATTTTACAAAACAGGTGATCGGCCGGAAAATTCCGAGAAGCACCAGCGTAACACCCACCAGAAATAACACGGCAACCACCGGCATCTGAATCAGGTTGTGCAGGTATTTATAAGGCTCCATGTATACCGCTTTGGTCTCCGGATTCACTGCAAAACCCGACGACAACAGCAGCCATATCGTAAAAGTAAGGAAGAAAACCACAAATGGAATTGCATTGTAGAGCAGATGCTTTTTCACCCGTTCCATGATGGCCGAATTGTTTACCCGGTTCATGAAATAGAGCAGGGCCAATACCCTGGCTAAAAAGAAGACAGTTAATCCCAGTGACAGATTATGCAGGTTCAATGCAGCTTCCAAACCATAGGCAAGTCCTGTCCACTCAGATATGATGGGCATTTTATCACCGGTAAGGTTTGTTAAATTCATTTTATTTACGATGAAATCGGAACCGGTAAAGAAAGTGGCAACAGCGGTTCCAATAAGCACCGTTCCAAGCAATCCATTGATGAAGAGCATTACTTCATAGGTGCGGTGCCCGAAGAAATTGTTGGGTTTCGACCGGTATTCGTATGAAACGGCCTGAACTACAAAGGCGATCAGGATGAGCATCCACACCCAGTAGGCACCTCCGAAACTGGTGGAATAGAACAAGGGGAACGATGCGAAGAATGCCCCGCCAAAGGTGACCAGCGTTGTGAAGGTGAATTCCCATTTGCGGCCAAGCAGATTGACCAGAACGGTACGTTCGTCTTCGGTTTTACCCAGGGTGTATATAAGGGTTTGCCCTCCCTGGACAAACATCAGGAAAACCAGGATGGCTCCCAGCAATGAAACGATGATCCACCAGTATTCCTGCAAGGTGATATATGAAAATGTTTCGAACATAATTCAGGTTTTAACGATTAATGAATAGTGGATGAACCCTCTGCTGCCGGACCCTTTTTGATCTGCGTGGTCATGATTTTTATCTCGGCAATGAGCAACCCGGTAAAAATGACTGCAAACATCCAGAAGGTGATTTGCACCGACGATGATTTGATTTGCGAAACGGCTGCAATGGTAGGCAGGATATCCTGGATAACCCAGGGCTGGCGGCCGACTTCGGCAACCACCCACCCCAGCATGGAGGCAACATAGGCAAGCGGGATGGTCCAGAGCGCTGTGTACAGGATGAATCGTTTCGATTCAATTTTATTTTTCAGGGTCAGCCATAAAATTACGATAAACAAAGCCAGAAAGTGGAATCCGAGCCCGACCATGATCCTGAAAGAATAAAAGGAGGTTGGTACACTGGGAACCAGTTCATGAACGTCACGGTTGGCATAATAGCCATAACCGAAATGGGGATAATTTTCCTCAAAACGCGCCAATGCAGCAGTGGCGAGGCTGTCGTTACCAACTTTTTTGGCTTCATTATAGGTTGCCAGGGATGAAATTGCGATCTGGCCCTTTTCACTCCGTTCTTTATAGGATAGGATGTTGTGTTGCGGATTCCCATGAACCAAATCCTTAATCCCGGGCACATAAGCGTTTGCATCCAGAAAAGCCATGTACGACAGCATGTTCGGAATTTCAATCTTGAAAAGGAAGTCCTCCTTATTATGCTGGCCTGCTGCCTTGTCTTTCTGCAGGATGCCGATTACTGCGAGCGGTGCATTCTGCTGACCAACGTATAGGTTTTCCATGGCCGCAAATTTCATCGGCTGATATTTGGCTGCTGTTCGTGCTGAACCGTCACCGGTAAGAATGACAAAAAGAATGGAGAGCAAACCAAACACGCCTGCCACAATGATGCTGCGTTTTGCAAATAGTTGTTCCCGCTTCTTCAATAAAAACCATGCACTGACCCCGATCACGAAAATGGCAGCCAGCACATATCCCTGCGATACCGTGTGCAGAAATTTGTTGATGGCCACCGGTGAAAACAATACCTCCCAGAAGTTCACCATTTCATTGCGAACCGTATCGGGATTGAATTTCATGCCCGCCGGATATTGCATCCAACCGTTAGCGACCAATATCCAGAGTGCCGAAAGGTTGGAACCAATGGCTACCAGCCAGGTTGATAAAAGGTGAAATGGTTTACTCACCTTGTTCCAGCCGAAAAACATCACCGCGATGAACGTACTTTCCAGGAAAAAAGCCATGATTCCTTCAATGGCAAGCGGTGCACCGAAAATGTCACCCACAAACCATGAATAGTTGGACCAATTGGTGCCAAACTGGAACTCCATGATAAGGCCGGTGGCAACGCCGATGGCAAAGTTAATTCCGAATAGCGTCATCCAGAATTTGGTAATGCGCTTCCATTCCGGATTACCTGTTCGTACATAGAGGGTTTCCATGAAGGCCACTATGAAAGATAATCCCAGGGTAAGCGGCACAAAAATCCAGTGATACATGGCGGTGAGCGCAAACTGCGCCCTTGACCAATCAACAAGTGAAAAATCAATGTGTTCCATAAAAGGGTTTTAAATGAGTATCAGGATAATTCGATTACGACCAGTTTATCAGATTCTTGTGGCGTTTGGATAGGGGAGAATCGCCCAGGAAAGTATAATCAGTGTAATTCGTTTACTTTTGCAATGCAGGGAACAAAATTAATAATTTATCTGAACTTATGTTCATAAATATTGTAATTTAGCCACAATATGCCACGA
>CAIYES010000284.1 GCA_903925275.1 uncultured Bacteroidales bacterium | reverse complement strand
TGGTATAATCCAATGGAGGCTGAAAAGGTTCATCCCATAAAAATTTCTTCGGGGCTTTATGGCCGATAAAATAATGCTGACCGCGAAATAAACCCCGGCGTTCAAGGTGGTCAATGATCGGCGGCAGGGATTTGGTGCGGATATGGAAATAGGTAAGGCCATTGAGGGAAATCTTTCCCCGGGGCATGGCAACGAAATATTTGATGATCTCTTCAGCGATGATCGTGGTCTTTCCTACTCCCCTGCCACCGATAAAGGTTTTATGTGGCTTGGTTGACAGCAGTATCTTTAACTGCGGGTCATTATAATATGGCGCTGGCTTAATCATCGACATCGATCATTTCTGCAGCAGGATTCTCGGAAAGTAACATATTGAGATAATCCTTAACGTGCAATTCATCTGCCATGGCTTCGATCCTTCGGTGCAATTCCAGAAGTTTCTCCTGGGCTTTTTGATCAATCATCTGAAAAGAAGGGGAATTGATAAAGTTGTAGTTGATAGTCAGGAGTTGAATGGGAGGTTGGAACTTTGACGGATCCGGAAGCGAAAGGTCTTCCTTGTCCAGGTTGTAGGCTTTGGTGATTCGCTCCAGGGCTTTTTCCATCCCGCGGAGGTCCTTCTTGAGCTTTGCCATTTTCAACAGCTCGATGGCCCACTGGGTGACATGATACCTCATGGCTTCTTTGGTATAGGTGCGAACATCACCAAATAGCCTTCTGCAATTCCGGATATCTTTATAGGCCTGGCCTTCAGAAATACCAAACTGTTTGACCATGAAAACACTAACATCCCGGTCTGTATTCAGCTCATCATTCAATTGCATGAAACAGGTACTCCAACGGATGCGGATCGCTTCATCCTCAGGTGCCAATACCGTTTCATCTGAAAAGTAAAATTGACTTATACGATCAAAGGTCGTATCTGATATGATTGCATTCATACATCATCCATTTTAGCATTCTCGATTATTTTCATGGCAAAGGCCTGAGCCGGCGATGATCCATTCTGAGCCAGGTCAAAAATGCCTTTGCGAACTTCGGCTTCACGTTTGAGCCTGCCACGCTGGAAAGCCTTGAAGACTGGGTTATCCTGATCCTTTAAAAGAATTTTAAGTTCTGAAGGATCAACCTCCAGGATAACCGCAATTTCTTCTTTTGTGAACATCAGCGAAGCATAGGTTTCCACTTCGGTGATGAATGATTCATTCTGATCGATCAAATGCGCTTGTATTTGAGAGTTCTTTTAAAATCCAATTCCGGTGAAACACTGCCACTGTTTTATCGCAGCACAGTACACCGGCTTCAATGCGAGGGTTCCGGGTATAGTTTGCCGATCCTACCACACTGATCCCCCAGTGATCGTTTTCGATTACTGTTACCTTGGCATGGCACTTGGCAGCTTTGATATCGGTGGTAATCTTTTGTAGGAACTGAAGCTCTGCAGGCTTACGGATGCCGTTTCTGTAATCGAATATGCCTTTGAGTTCAAGGATCAATCCATGTTCAATGAATTGATACAACTGTCGAATTGCATATTCTGAGATCGCCCAGGTAGTAAAATAGACCTTGGCCGGCCCTGTTTGTTCAAGCAGGAAAAATAAAAGATCATGTGTTGACCAGTCACCCAGGGAGGCATAATGAACACTTTGTCCATCGACAACCTTTCCAAATACCTGGTGAAGCTTCTCATTGGATTTGCCGATGATCAGAAGATTTTCACCAGCAACAGGAACAGATCCGGATTTCGGTCTGTCGGGTTTTTTCTTTACCAGATCCTCAGACGAGAATAAACTCATTGTCCAAGTTTCTTATTGATGTCATCCATTTCTAGCTGATATTTATCCAACAACTGCTGGTACCTGGTACGTTTTTTCAGGGATTTTGATTTCTCAAGTTTGATTTTGTACCGGGTGATATAGGTACGAACGGTCATTTGACGTTTGATGAGTTCAGCGGTATTCAGGTCAGAGAGGGTTTTTGGCTCATCTTTGACCGGCTGCGCCGGGATCACTCCATGTTTGTCAAAGTGCTCGATCCGGATGGTGATCTCTTTCAACCTGTCATCGAGTTCTAAAATCTGAAATGCGATATTCATACGTTCTGGTTTTTCTTTATATGGAAGAATTGCATGGAGGTTATCCAGCATTTTGTAACACATTTTCTGTTCAGATCTTAGTTTATCAATAGTGATAACCTCCGAAGGCACTGGCAATTCTGCTTTTTGAATTTCCTGCTTCACCTGCGGTTTCACCAAAGCAGGAGTACTATCAGAAACCGCTATCTGTTTGGCAATCTTGCCAAGTTCATACGAAAGAGTCAGCCGGTTTTTCACGGTTGCTCCCCCACGACGCAGTATCCTGGCTAAATTTGGATTCCGGCCATACCGGTCATAGATTAGAACGCCGGAGAAATAGTCCTGGTCAGAATTTACCCATTTATGAATTTCATGATCCATGATGCGAAAATATTGATGCAATTGCAGGAATTAAAGGACAAAAAAGCCTGCCGGATCACTCCGACAGGCTTCAACTAACCTACTTATGAAAACAGCTACAAAAGCTTCGTTAATTAACCACCAACCGGAGGATTGGGATCCATCAGCAGATCGCCTTCATAAAAGGCCATCGGCGAACCCTGTTTGCACAGGAAGCCGAACTTGTGGCCTTTATCTTTGTCGATCTCTTCGCCCCAGGTCGTTTCAATGGTTTCGATATGTACCAGGTTGCAGGGTTCACCGATCAGGTACCGTTTGTTTGACGCACAGTTCTGAATGATGACGATCCCTTTGAAGTCGATCCCGAAGTTCTGAATCCATTTCTGAACAGCCTTCTCAATACCGGGATAGAACCCTTCCAAACCGATCTCGTACC
>CAIYES010000283.1 GCA_903925275.1 uncultured Bacteroidales bacterium | reverse complement strand
GTTGAATAAGCAAACATTCCTGAAGGCTGCGTGCAGCAATACCGGCCGGTTCAAAAGTCTGAACAACCCTCAGCACCTCAAGGATTTCTTCGTGTGTGGCCTCAATGGCCTGGTTGAATGCAAGGTCGTCGGCCAATGCCGGAATCTCACGGCACAAGTATCCCGATTCATCGAGGTTCCCGATGATGGTAGCGGCAATGATGTATTGTTTATCTGTAAATTTATGCAGTCCGATCTGGCTTATCAGGTAATCCTGAAAACTGACTCCTGAAATAATAGGTATCTCCCTGGTAACTTCATCCGGGCTCTTGTTATCTGCAACAAGCCTGTATTCCGGTATTTCGCCCTCGTCGACATAATCTTCGAAGGTGAATTCGTCGTCGGCCGTTGAGGCAGATTCCTGTTCCTGGAATTCATCCTCATCAGAGTCAATCGAGTCCAGGGTGGTTTCATCATCCATGGAATCAACTTCATCCTCTTCCTTGGTAATCTCTTCCAGGGCAGGGTTTTCCTCAATTTCCTGTTTTATCCGCTGGTCAAGCGAAAGAATGGGTTCTTGCAACAAACGCATCACCAGCACCTGCTGGGGAGAGAGTTTTTGAATTAACCGTTGCTGTAATTTTTGATTTAACATGCTGACAAATATAACAATTTATCGGGCTGTCTGATTTTCATCATCGGTGAAAAAAACTTTTAAATCGTTAAAAACAGATAGCCTGTCTATTTTCTTATTCAAATGAGCCGAAATTGAATAATTTCGCCAAAAGTAGTTAAAACTATGGAAGAGATTCCCGGGTTACGTTCAAAACCTTATACCATTTGGATCCATATCCTTGTTTGGGTTGCCTTTCTGCTGGTTCCGCTGCTTTTTATTGAGTCAGCCACAGGCAGGGAGCGGTTCATGATTATGGGATGGTTCCTGCAATTCCTGATGGCCTGTTATTTTTATTATAATTACCTCTACCTGATCCCGCGGTTTTTATTGCGAAAGAGAATATGGGAGTATTTTCTTATGCTGATGGCAGGGTTGCTGGCAATCGGGGCACTTAATCTCATTTTTATTACCAGCACTTCCGGCGTGGTTGAGCATCATCATCCATTCAATTTCTGGCGGACGGCCTTGTTCCCGATTTATCCGGCGATTATGGCTTTTGCGCTGAGCAGTGCCTTGCGCATTACCATCGCATGGTTTAACAATGAACGGCAGAAAAAGGAGATGGAGGCTGAAAAACTCTCTTCTGAACTGGCCTTCCTGAAATCGCAGGTCAACCCGCATTTTCTTTTTAATATCCTGAATAACATCTGTTCCCTTGCACGGAAGAAGTCGGATGAAACAGAAAGCGCCATCATCAAACTTTCGCAGATCATGCGATACATGCTGCAGGATTCAAAGGATGAAAAAGTAAATCTTGAAAAGGAGGTGGAATATCTGCAAAGTTACATTGAGCTCCAACGGTTGCGGTTGCCCGAACAGGTGAAGATTGAGTTCGCAGTTGACGGACGGCCTGAGTTGCTTTCGATCGAACCGCTGCTGCTGATACCATTTGTCGAAAATGCTTTCAAGCACGGGGTAAGTTATCAGGGTTGTTCAGAGATCAGCATACACCTGCACACGATGGAAAATTCCCTTTCATTCAATGTGCGAAACAACATCGCAAGGCATAGGGATGAAGCGGGAGAACAGGGGTCGGGCATTGGCCTTAAAAATGTAATGCGCCGGCTTGAATTGTTATACCCTGATAATCATAAGTTGAATATCAGGGATGATGGAACCCACTACGAGGTTGATCTGAATATTAAATTTTAATTCATGATACGCTGCATTGCCGTCGACGATGAAATGCTTGCCCTTGACCTGATCGAGGACAACATCAAAAAGGTGCCTTTCCTTGAGCTTGTGCAAACATGCAGGAGTGCCATGGAGGCCATGGAGGTTATGCGCAACCAGCCGGTCGACCTGCTTTTTCTCGATATCCGGATGCCGGATATTTCAGGAATCCAGATGCTCAGGAGCCTTCATCACAAACCATTGGTAATATTTACCACCGCCTATTCAACCTATGCCAAAGAGGGTTTTGACCTTGATGTGATTGATTACCTGCTGAAACCATATTCATTTGAACGGTTTCTGAAAGCGGTAAATAAAGTGCACGAATACCTTGATTTGCGCGACCGGGCCGTGAGCCAGCCGGCAGCCCAGGAAATCGCCGCTTCCCCCAACTTTTTATTTGTCAAGGCCGACTACAAACTATATAAGATCAACCTCTGTGATATACTTTATATCGAAGGATTGAAGGATTATGTAAAGATATACGTTACCGAAAAACCGATCATTACCCAGATGAGCATGAAGACGCTGGAAGAAAAACTTCCGGCGCATGATTTTATCAGGGTGCATCGCTCTTTTATTGTGGCGTTTAACAAGATCGACTTTATTCAAAAGCATATGCTGACCATCGGGAAAAAGGAAATACCAATCAGTGACCATTACCGTGATCAGCTTTTCAGTTTCATCAACCACGAAAAATCAACGGAATAAATGCCTCACCCCCCGCACCCCCTCTCCCTGGGGAGAGGGGGACGGGGGGTGAAGTTCAGGGCTAAAAAAACATGAATATATGAACAGAATAACCTGGCTTTTTATTACAATGTTTCTTGCTTCGGGACTGGCAGACGCCCAGACAAAATCCTGGACTTTTCAACAATGCCTCGATACTGCGCTGCAACGTAACATATCGGTTAACCAAAGCCGTTTGAGCAACGAGATCAACAAAGTCGACCTCGCTCAGTCAAAAGCAAACCGTATTCCCAGTGTCAGTGCGAATGCCAACGAAGCGGTTAACATTGGCAAAAATGTTGATCCGACCACCAACTCATTTGTTACCGAAGGGTATCACTCAACCAACATGGGTATCAGCGGAAGTTATAATCTTTTCAACGGGTTGCAAAACACCAATACCATCCGGCAATATCGCCTGAATGTGCAGGCAGGACAGTACAACATTGAAAAGGTGAAAAATGATGTAACCATTGACATCACAAACGGGTACCTCCAGGTCTTATTGGATAATGAAATCCTTATTGCAGCGAAAAATCTGGAAGAGTCATCTGCTGCGGACGTCGTACGTGCCGAAAAAATGGTGAATGCTGGAAAATCGCCGGAAAGCGACCTGCTGCAGATGAAATCGCAACTGGCAACCGATAACCTTTCGGTAATCAATGCCCAAAATAAGCTCGACCTGGATAAAGTGAACCTGATGCAATTGATGGATATCCCGGTTACCGATAGTTTTGATATTGTTGTTCCTGCCATGGATGAAACGTTGACCGGTGTTTTGCTGACCAATGAGGAAATTTACCAGAAATCTCTTGCCGCACAACCACAGATTACCGGTGCCTCCCTGCAAACAAATGCGTCGACGATGGCCCTGAAAGTCGCCCAGGGCGCCTATTGGCCGCGGGTGAACCTTGGCGCCAACATGAATTCAAATTATGCCTCGAGCCGGAAAAAGGGCAGTAGCGTGAACCCGGAAGGATATCCTTTTTATCAGCAAATGTGGGACAACCTGGGGCAGTCATTTTCAATGGGTATTTCGATCCCGATTTACAGCAACCGCCAGGTTAAAAGCAGGATCGAAAAAGCCAGAATCAACCTGCTCTCCACCCAGTTGAATGAGCAGAATACCCGGAACCTGCTGCGGAAAACCATCGAGCAAACCTATATGGATTTGCATGCTTCTGTTAAAAAACTTGAAGCAACAAAACAACAGCTTGCCGCAGTGGAGGCGGTGTATAAAAACGCAGAAATCAAATATACGGTCGGGGCAATGAGTGCAACCGATTTTCTGGTCCAGAAAAAGAATTTCGCACAGTCACAATCAAGCCTGATTCAATCGAAATACAATTCAATATTTATTCGGAAGATCCTGGATTTTTACCAGGGGAAGGCCATTGCGTTTTAGATTAGACGATAGTAAAAATGACAAGTGACAAATGACAAATGACAAGTGACAAGTGACAAGTGACAAATAACAAATAACAAATTACAATGAAAAAGGCATATTGGATTATTATTGTCGTGGTGGTGGTTATTGCCGTGGTTGCAGGATGGCTGATTTTTGGGAAGAAAAAGACGGCAGCTATTGAATGGCGGACTGCCAAGGTGGAAAAGGGCGATCTTCAGGTAACAGTGAGGGCAAGCGGAACATTGCAGGCTGTCACAACCGTACAGGTTGGCACCCAGGTTTCGGGGATCATCAAAAAAATATATGTGGATTTTAACTCTGTGGTCAAGGAGGGACAAGTCATCGCCGTGCTTGATACCACCTTGCTGGCGCAGGCAGTAGATGATGCAAAAGCTTCATTGAAGAAGTCTGAAATTCAGGTAAACCAGTCGAAACGGGATTACGACCGCACAAAGGTTTTATTTGAGCAAAAGGTTCTTGCCCAGGCTGATTATGATCTCGCGCTGACAACGTATGAAACGGCTGTGGCCAATGCGATTTCAGCCCAGTCGGCGCTGAGCCGTTCAAAGATCAACCTGCGGTATGCCACCATCATCGCACCTATTTCGGGGGTGGTGGTTTCGCGCGCCGTGGATGTCGGACAAACGGTAGCGGCCAGCTTCAGCACACCAACCATGTTCACTATTGCCAACGACCTTACAAAGATGCAGGTGCAGGCTAACATCGACGAGGGTGATATCGGAAAGATCCAGGTAGGTCAGACGGTAAAATTTACAGTGGACGCTTACCCCGATATGACTTTCGACGGAACCGTCCGACAGGTTCGGCTTCAGCCGGTGGTTACCCAGAATGTGGTTAACTATACCGTGATCATTGATGTTCCAAATCCCGACCTTAAATTGTTGCCCGGGATGACCGCTAACATCACGGTGATGATACAGGAGGTGAAGGATATTTTAAAAGTGCCGGCTACGGCATTGCGATTCAATCCACCCCAGGAATATATCGATGCGATGATGAAAAACCTGCCCGATTCGATAAAAAAGAAACGGGAAAAATGGGCAAAAGAAGGCGGACGCATTGGTTCAGGCGGATCAGCAGGCCAGGGGGGTATGTCGGGGAGAATGGGCGGAGGAATGGCAGAAGGTATGATGGGTGGTGGAAACGCAGGTGCCATGCAGGGTTCACGCGGAGGAGGGGATCATCAGCGGCGGGGAAATTTTGGTATGATCTGGGTCAAAGCAGGCGACTCCATTAAGCCACGCCGGGTGAGATCGGGTGTAACCGATGGGTTGAATACCGAAGTTCGCGGCAAAATTGAGGAAGGAGAGGAGGTCGTGCTCAGTATGACTACGGCACAAGGAACCCAGACTACTCAGCAGCAACAAAATCCGTTTGCGCCGCAGATGCAAAGAGGTGGCGCCAGTGGCAGAGGGGGGCGTTAATATGAACAAGGCAATTATTTCAGTCAAGGCACTGGTAAAGATTTATAAAATGGGGGATGTGGAGGTTCATGCCCTGCGGGGGGTGAATGCCGACATCTCGAAGGATGATTTTGTAGCCATCCTGGGTAAAAGCGGATCGGGAAAGTCGACCTTTATGAATATTATTGGTTGTCTCGACGTCCCGACACGGGGGCAGTACCTGCTCGACGACGTGGATGTGAGCAGTCTTACCAAAGACCAGCTTGCAAATCTGCGGAACCGGAAAATAGGTTTTGTTTTTCAGTCATTCAATTTGCTGTCGCGGACATCAGCGCTGGAAAATGTGGAATTGCCCCTGATGTACAACAAAAAGATCACCTCCAGGGAGATGCGCGAGCGTTCACTGAATGCCCTCGAAGCCGTTGGCCTCGCCGACCGTGCCCACCATTTTCCGAACCAGCTCTCAGGAGGCGAGCAGCAGCGTGTGGCCATTGCACGTTCGCTGGTAAATGATCCTGTCGTGATCCTGGCCGATGAGCCTACCGGTAACCTCGACACCCGCACAAGCCTTGAGGTAATGGCCATTTTTCAGAAACTGAACCAACAGGGCATCACGGTTGTGATTGTGACCCATGAGGCCGATATCGCGGCCTTCACCAAACGCAACATCACCTTCCGCGATGGAAAAATTATCAAAGTGTTAGCGCTGGAAAATTACAGGAATGCCCGGGAAGAATTATCAAATATGCCGGTTATAGTAGAGGAGGATGAAGGATGAAGCTGAAAAATCTGTTAATAGCGGCCTTGCGTTCGTTGGCCAAAAACAAGATGAGAACTTTTCTCACCATGCTGGGCATTATCATCGGGGTGGCTTCGGTCATAGCCATGTTAGCCATCGGCCAGGGATCGAAGCAGAGCATCCAGGCACAGATTTCCACACTGGGAACCAACGTGCTGATGATCTTTCCGCAGGCAAGTAGTTCCGGTGGCGTGCGTATGGAGGCAGGATCGTCCCAAAAAATGACCCTGGAAGACGTCACGGCCATCGCCGAGCGCTGTCCTTCGGTGGCTTACATAACCCCCCAGGTACGCAGCAGCGGACAATTGGTAAATGGCAACATGAACTGGCGGACATCGGTTTATGGTGTTTATCCGAATTACTTCGAAATCCGCAACCTGAAACTGATGAGCGGCAATCTTTTCACGATGAGCGACGACCGAAGCGCCACAAAAGTATGTGTTATCGGACAAACTGTCGTTACCAACCTTTTCGGGGCAAACGCCGATCCGGTGGGCAGCTTCATCCGCATCAATAAAATTCCTTTTAAAATTATCGGAATTACCGAGAAAAAGGGACAGAATGCCTTCGGGCAGGATCAGGATGATATGGTGATCGCTCCTTTCAGTACTGTTCAGAAAAGGATAATGGCCATAACATTCATTCAGAGCATGCTGGCATCTGCCAAAACCGAACCGCAAATCCCTGCTGCTTCGCAGGAAATTACAGATGTGCTGAAAGCCAAGCATAACCTTGGGCCCTCGGAAGATCCCGATTTCACCATTCGTACGCAAACCGATATCGCAAGTGCAGCTACTGCAACCTCCGGCATACTCACCATTCTTTTGGCTACCATTGCAAGTATTTCGCTGCTTGTAGGAGGTATTGGGATCATGAATATCATGCTGGTTTCGGTAACCGAGCGCACCCGTGAGATCGGAATCCGCATGAGCGTAGGCGCCCGTGGCCGCGATGTCCTTCTTCAGTTTCTTATTGAAGCTTTACTTATCAGCCTTCTTGGCGGATTTATCGGAGTAACGCTTGGTGTGCTGGTTTCACAATTGATCGTCAACATCCTCAACTGGCCTGTCACCATCACGATTCAGTCCATCCTTATGTCGTTCATTTTCTCTTCAGCCATTGGGATCTTTTTCGGATGGTATCCGGCCCGCAAAGCTGCCGGGCTCAATCCGATTGATGCGTTGCGGTATGAGTGATAATATATTTTTCGGCACAATTTTCAAAAACAAGAAACGGCAAACAGCGAATTTGAAGAGAAGTTGCAAAATTTGAAATTTGCAGGGATTAAGTGTATTTAAAATCCTGAAATCCAGGAATAAATCAGGAACTTTTATTCTCATTTCAGACAACGGTCAGGAGCTTTCGCGGGGTAATTGCCATTGATTATTTCACCTGGTCTCATTGAGATTCCCGTAATAACAGCTAAGCGAGAAAGAATGAATCGGTTCAGGAGAAAGGAGAATACTTTGATGAGAAATGATGTAACTTTGTCTGTTGCAGGGCAACGATCTTATTGCCTTGATGTCTTTATATTTTGAGGATTAAAATCTTCAACGATTTTCTTGTATTTTTTACCGGTATTTACCGGAGAGAAAAATCTGTTGACTTTTCAGGACCAGGTAAAAACTTCATCGGGAACAAAACCCGGATCCCAATCAGAAGAACCGGTAAGATATTCAAAAGCGTAATTCTACTGATCAGCTGTCTTGTTTTGTCTTTAACTTCCTATTCCCAGGGAGAATTCAACAACTGGTATTTCGGCATGCATGCCGGCGTCACATTCAATTCGGGCACTCCTGTTGCATTGACGAATTGCGCTACCTCCTTCGATGATAAATTCACCTCCTCAACAGTTTCCGACTCCCTGGGAAACCTGTTGTTTTACGCCGGAATATGGCTCGGTGCGGAAAACAGTGGCGGGGTGATCTGTAACAGGAATCATGTAAGGATGCCAAATGGTTATTTTCTGTTTACCGGATGGCAAACAATACAAAACTACCTTGCGGTTCAAATACCAGGCAGTCAAACCCAATATTTAGTGTTCACGATGGATGAAGAATTATTGCCACCACGTTATCTTACACCTCATGGTCTTACCTATTCTGTAGTGGATATGACCCTTGACGGCGGATTAGGTGATGTCCCAGCCGGTGAACAGAGCATTGGGGTGCCCGGAGCCGCTCAAACGGGAGCGATCTTAACAGGCACGCGGCACAGGAATAACCGGGATGTCTGGATCACAGTGAGGGATTATATAAACAATACTTACCTGACCTATCTTGTTAATTCCTCGGGATTGGTTACGGTTCCTATTGTTGTAAACAGCAGTGTACATCTGCTTTTTACTCCCGGAGAGTATGTCCCGGGTATGATGATGAAATTCTCACAGGATGGAACAAAAGCTGTATGCCTGATAAAGGATACACTTGAATATTGCCAGTTCAATGCCTCGACAGGCGTGTTAAATCCCATGTTCAAAATAAAGATCGGTAATGGAAACTGTCCATCCGCAGAATTTTCGGTTGATTCACATTATCTTTATCTTCACTGGTATTACTATCTTTACCAGTATGATGCCACTAAAACTGATTCTCTTCAATTCATTCAAAGTAAAATACAGATTGACAACCATCTTACAAATGAGGGATTAATGCAGCTTGGCCCGGACAATAAAATATACCTTGTTTATCCGAGGGGTGATAAGGACACTTTAGGAGTTATTCAAAATCCTGAAATTCAGGGATTGGGTTGTAATTTCATTAAAAGTGCAGTTCCTTTAGGAGGCTTGCAATCATCGTATGGTTTACCTCAATTCGTCCAACGGTATTATGCGATCATCCATTATCCTGATGATTTATGTTCGCATGCACCCGTTACCTTCACTTCTTCCATCTGGCCCCAGCCCGATACAATACGATGGAATTTTGATGATCCCTTATCCGGTCCCGCGAATTTCTCTACGCTGCCAAATCCTTTGCATACATATTCCAACGCCGGAACCTATACGGTTGAATTGTATGTCCGGCACATCGATAACCGAACAGACACCACACGGCGAACATTAACGATCTATCCCACTCCCCAACCCAACCTTGGCACTGATCAGACCATCTGTACCGGGGATTTGGTGACATTTGACGCAGGTTCCGGCACAGGGAGTGCCTACTTATGGAAAGACCTTATTTCCGGACTTCCGGTAGGCACTGCCCAAACTTTTACAACAGGGCAGGCAGGAACCTATGAAGTGGCTGTTACAAGTCAAAATGGCTGTATTGGAAGAGATACTGTGCAATTGTCGACTACCTCTGTACCAGCATTGGCTAATAATCCGCCGCTTGTAAAA
Organism: uncultured Bacteroidales bacterium; assembly: GCA_903925275.1. Classification (GTDB taxonomy): domain Bacteria; phylum Bacteroidota; class Bacteroidia; order Bacteroidales; family FEN-979; genus CAIVAT01. The sequence goes on along the minus strand of CAIYES010000283.1, from coordinate 48,034 downwards.
ACAATCTGTACAGGTGAATCAACGAATATTTCGCTTACTTCAATTCCACCCGGAGCAATGTTTCATTGGACAGCCACATTGTCGACGGGGAGTGTGACCGGTTTCTCTGCCGATTCAGGACTGGTCATTAACCAGGTACTGCTAAATTCCCTTGCCACACCTGGGATCGTAACCTATCATATCACTCCTAAGATAGGAAGCTGTAGTGGATCAGCGGTGGATTTTCCGGTCACGGTAAACCCGGGAGATTCAGTAAAAGTGAGCATTTCAGCATCGGTGAATAATATTTGCTCAGGGACTTCTGTCACGTTTACCGCAACACCAACCTCCGGAGGTTCTTCTCCTTCCTACCAATGGAAAGTGAACGGAGTCGATGCCGGGACAAATTCTTCTGTGTTTACCTATCCCCCGGTCAATAATGACATAGTGAACTGTATTCTGACAACATCAAACACGATATGCGTTTTCAATAACCCGGCTACCTCGAATTTCGTCACCATGATCGTAAATCCCATGCAGCCGGTTTCTGTAACCATTACATCCTCTTTTAACCCGATATGCGCAGGAACCCCAGTCCTGTTTACCGCTCATCCCGTCAATGAAGGATCATCACCGGTTTACGAGTGGAAGGTGAACGGCGTCAACGCCGGGACCAACTCATCCACCTTCACCTGCATCCCGGTTAATAATGACCAGGTAAGTTGCGTGATGACCTCTTCGCTTACCGTTTGTGTTACGAATAATCCCGCTACCAGCAACACCGTCATCATGCAGGTGGATCAGAACCACCCGGTAAGTCTTACGGTATCCGCGTCGCCAAACCCCGTCTGCGCCGGGAATACTGTGTTGTTTACCGCCCTGCCGGTTAACGAAGGATTATCCCCGGGTTACCAGTGGAAGGTGAACGGCGTTAATGCCGGGACAAACTCATCAACCTTCACCTGCATCCCGGTTAATAATGACAAGGTCAGTTGTGTAATGACCTCTTCGCTTACGACCTGTGTAACGAATAATCCGGCCACGAGCAATGTGGTGACTATGACCGTTAATCCGAACTATACAGTGTCGGTGACCATATCCGCGTCATCGGACACGGTTTGCCAGGGAACTTCGGTTATGTGTACCGCATACCCGGTCAATGAAGGATCAACTCCCTTTTACCAGTGGAAGGTGAACGGCGTCAATGCCGGGACCAACTTATCCACCTTCACCTGGATCCCGGTGAACCATGATGTGGTAAGCTGTGTTCTTACCTCTTCCTATACTGCCTGCACCACGAATAACCCGGCAACAAGCAATACGGTAACGATGAACGTGATCAATAATCTTGCTACCGGGGTATCCATTACAGCCGTTCCAAACCCGTTCTGTTCGGGGAGTACGGTCAGTTGTTCAGCCTTTCCCACGAATGGTGGAATCACACCATCATACCAGTGGAAAGTGAACTGGGTCAATGCAGGGACCAATGCAACCACCTATTCTTACATCCCCTTGCAGGGGGATATCGTGCAGTGCGTGATGAACTCCAGCCTGTCCTGCATCACGAATAACCCGGTAAGCTCGAACACCATCGTGATGAATGCCCTGGCTGCTCCGTCGGTCTCTTTTACCTTGTGTTTCGACAGCATCACTACCATCAATTCTGCAGCTTTTGTTCTAAAAGGAGGACTGCCATTAGGAGGAACCTATTCAGGACCGGGAGTTAATTCCGGTACCGGAGTTTTTACTCCTTCCCTTGCTGGTGTAGGAACCAAAACAATCACCTATGCCTACACCAATACATATTCTTGCAGCGCTTTGATGACCCGGAATATCATCGTGCAGGCCGCTCCGATTTTCAGTTGTGGAAACAATCTGACGGATATCCGGGATAATAAAGTCTATCCCACCATTCAGATCGGGACCCAATGCTGGATGCGAAAAAACCTGAATTACGGAAAAACCATTTATAGTGGAACGGCGCAAACCGACAATTGTTTGAATGAAAAATATTGTTACAACGACAATGCTGCAAACTGCACTCTTTACGGAGGACTCTATCAGTGGGATGAACTAATGGCTTACAATACTACTCCAGGCTCTCAGGGACTTTGTCCTCCGGGCTGGCATGTCCCCACGCAAGCTGAATGGATGACCCTTTTCAATGCCAGTATTACCCAGGGTCTTGCAGGGAAACCTTTGCAGGATTCCATTATCAATGGGTTCAGGGCCATTGAGAGCGGATTCGTTTACAGCAACATGACCTGGAAATACCAGGGATTTGCAACTTTCTTCTGGTCATCAGACTCATTTGGCATAATCAAAGCCCTCTCCCATGGGATGAACCGTCAGAATTTCAGTGTTTCAGATTATTACTCGAACCGTTCGAATGCATTTGCAGGGAGATGTTTGAAGGATTAGGGTGGGCTTAGATTCAAAAAGGTAAACGGGTAAACAGGTAAACCGGTGAACAGGTAAACGGGGAAAATGATTAGTTCCTCACCTCGTCAGGGTCCCTCACCCCGTCAGGGTGATACCGGCCTGTTTATAAATTATTTCCGGATTTACCCGATTACTCCTGCAAATGTTTTTACTTTGCATCTGACGTGGAAAACATTGCTATCCTGACACCGGTAATTCTTTCGTTTTTCATCCTGGTTATGCCTTCCGGGATGCGTTACATTTATACCCTGGGAGTAACAGTTTTCATTATCCTGATAACATCGGTACCGGCTGCTGTTACATTGTTTCACACGGATAGTGCCCCCCTGATATTTATTGAAGGTGGCCCGCTCGGTTCGATCACCTTCACCCTCGACAGCCTGAGCGCTTTTTTTATACTGGTCACCAATTTTACGGTATTCACAGGGTTGTTGTACTCAAACGGGTATCTCAGGTCGTATCGCACCACCAAAACACCAGCCCAGTTTGCATTGCATTATTTCAGCTATGTCTGGCTGCATTTGTCAATGTTATGTGTGCTGATGCTGCGCGATGGCACAGCATTCCTGATTGCATGGGAGTTGATGGCCGTATCGTCGTTCATGCTGATCCTTTTCGAGGCTGAGAAACGAACCACGCTGAAAACTGCGGTCAATTACCTGATCCAGATGCATGTCGGACTGGTATTGCTGATCATAGCCTTCCTTCTGGTGGAAGCCGATACCGGATATTTTGGTTTTGACGGATTGCCTATCTTTTTTTCAAGACATCCCAACACGCCGATCTTCTTCCTGTTTTTTGCAGGGTTTGCCATCAAGGCAGGATTCATCCCCTTTCATACCTGGCTTCCTGAAGCTCATCCTGCGGCTCCTTCACATGTATCGGGGGTTATGTCGGGCGTGATGATCAAAATGGGTATCTTCGGGATCATCAGGGTGCTGACCACTGTTCATGCCGATTTTTATATTATCGGAATCCTCATCATGATCATCGCCACTCTCACCGGATTGTACGGCATCATGATGTCGATCGTGCAAACCGACCTGAAAAAACTCCTGGCCTATTCAACCATTGAAAATGTCGGCATCATCGGCATGGGAATCGGGCTGGGTTCGATCGGCATGGGGCTGAATCAGCCGGTGCTTACCATCCTCGGCTTTGGTGGCGGATTGTTCCATGTGCTGAATCATTCGCTCTTCAAATCGCTCCTGTTTTACAGCGCCGGATCGGTTTATAAAGCAACCCATACCCGCAACATGGCGCAATTGGGCGGATTGATCCATTCTATGCCCCGCACGGCAGGCCTTTTCCTGTTCGGTGCTGCGGCAATCTGTGCCTTGCCTCCGCTCAACGGTTTTGTCTCGGAAATCCTGATTTATTATGGACTTTTTGCAGGCTTGCAGGCAGTGTCGGTGTTCCAGACCATGTCGATGCTGATGACCATCCTGGCGCTTGCGCTTATCGGCGGACTGGCCTTGTTCGGGTTTTCAAAAGCATTTGGTCTGACCTTCCTTGGCACATCCCGGTCGGAAATTCACATGGAGAAAAATGTAATCAGCCCCGGAATGTTATTCCCGAAGTTGCTCATTGCCGCGATTATACTGCTCATCGGACTGGCTCCCGTATTGTTTTTATCGCCCCTGACGGGGATGATCGGCGCACAGTTTCATGTTAATCCCGAACCGGTGGTTGCTCCGCTGATCAAGGCGTTGTCAAAAATAAACATTGTCGGAATTATCCTGATTATCGTAACGATTGCATTGTTGAGCCTGCGGAAGATAGTCATAAAGCCTGAAAAGGTGGTTTATGGGCCGACCTGGGGATGTGGCTACACAGCAGGAACGGCCCGCCAGCAGTACACGGCAGGTTCTTTTTCCGCAAATTTTGCAGAACTGGCCGATCCGGTCCTGCATTCAAAAACGGATTACAGGCCGATTCACGAAGAGGATATTTTCCCGGGAAAGCGCTCTTTTACCCTCCATCCGGCAGATATATTCCATTCGGGGATCAATAAAATAGTTGATTTCTCTATGCTGGCACTTAAAAAGATTGCACGACTGCAAACAGGAAACATACAGCATTACATTTTATACGCATTTATCTTCATGTTGATCATTTTCATCCTGCTTTATATGAAAATTTTATAATGGGACTTCTGCTGGCCATCGTCACTGCGCTGTTTTTTCCGGGGATCATCCTTCGGGTAAAAAGCATGGCCAGTGGCCGCAAAGGGCCTGGCATCCTTCAGCCATGGAAAAATATCCGGGTGCTGTTGCATAAAGGAAGCGTAATCAGTACCACCACAAGTTTTGTATTCCGAATCGCCCCGGCAATCTATTTGTCAACCATTATCTGTGCCCTGCTGTTGCTGCCATTCCCAGGAATGCCTTCTTTGTTTGGCTTTTCAGGCGACTTTATCTTGTTTGCCTACCTCCTGGCCCTGGGAAAATTTCTTTTCATCCTGGGGGCACTGGATACCGGCAGCAGTTTTGAAGGGATGGGTGCAAACCGCGAAGCGCTCTACTCCATGCTGGCCGAACCGGCTTTTTTCATCCTGTTTGGCACCCTGGCATTGCTGACCGGATATACCTCCATGCAACAAATTTTTGAATCGTTCCAGTTTGCCGGGCATAACTCCTTCATCATCGGTTTTATTGCAGTTTATCTGCTGATACAGATTGCCATGATTGAGAACAGCCGCATGCCGGTTGATGATCCGAAAACGCATCTTGAACTGACCATGATCCACGAGGTGATGATTCTTGACCACAGCGGATTTGACCTTGCCCTGATGCAAATCGGTACCGCGCTGAAATTCGCCATGTACGGACTGCTTATCGCCAACTTTCTGGTTCCGGCGGAAGATGTGAAATGGTTGGTTAACAGTGAAAATGGAATAGAGTATCATGAAGGAATTGCGTGGCTGCTTGTAATCCAGGTTGGGGTTTATTTTTTGATCCAGGTGGTGTTTGCCGCGTTGATCGGATTGATGGAATCATTCAGGGCACGCAAGAAACTTGTCCGGAACCCGCAATTCATCGTCACCCTGAGTTCGATTGCCCTGGTGGCTTTCATCCTGGTACTGTTGATCACCTTCAAAATGATTGGTTAAATGAATGTGCTGCTTATCATCGTTTTTGCCATCACACTGATCTATCTCAGCATGACAGAGCGTTTCCCGATATATGCCGGACTGATTGGTTTTCAGGGTGTGTTGCTGTTCGCCTTGTCATTTCTTGAACTTCATGCCATCACCTTGGCAACATTGATTTTCGTGGCCCTGGAAACATTGGTGTTCAAGGTGATCGTCGTGCCTTTTCTGTTATTCCGCATCATCAGCAAAACCGGCGAGGCACGGGTACACGACAAAGCATTGCCGGGGTTTTATTCCCTGCTTTTCGTAACCATGGGATTGTTGCTGAGTATCGTGGTCTCTTTCTCAATGAACACCACTCCTGCCAACATGATTTACTTTATCGTAGCTTTTTTTGCGGTATATACCGGACTTTTCATGATCATCTCCCATAAAAAGATATTTTCACATCTGGTCGGTTTTCTGGTTATTGAAAATGCCGTTTTGTTGCTTTCCCTGGCCATCGGCAGCGAGATGCCCATGCTGATAAACATTGGCATATTGCTCGATATTTTTGTCAGTGTACTGATCCTGGGGATATTTGTGATGCGTTTGAAACAAAGTGCACATGAGCTGACGATGTTGAAAGACGATTGAGAAACAATGCAAGCAATGCAAACAATGCAAGCAATGCAAACAATGCAAGCAATGCAAGCAATGCAAGCAATGCAAGCAATGCAAACAATGCAAGCAATGCAAGCAATGAAAACAATGAAAGCAATGAAAACAATATGACTTTGTGTCTTTTAAAATGGTGAAATTGTTATAATGTCTGAACAAGGATATATTTTGGTTGGGTTTTTTGTGATTTCGCTTCTGATGGGGGCGGTGGCCGGGTTGGTGCATCATAAACCGCTGGTGAGGGGTATAACGATCCTCTATGTGGCCATGCATCTTGGTTTTTCCGGATATGGCTGGCTTCATTTGGGCGAAACCGTACTCGACTATTTCACCTTCGACCCGTTGGGCGTTTTGTTGCTGTCTATCCTGTCGATACTCACGATCACAACGGTCTATCATGGGTTTATTTATGTGAAGGATGCTGCGCCAAGGGTGTATTCCATCTATCATGCAGCCCTGATTTTCCTGGTTGCCGCCATGTCGGGAGCCTATCTGGCAAACGGAATGACCACCGTGTGGATCTTTGTTGAGGCCACCACACTGGCAGTTGCCGCGCTGATCTACCACGATCGCACCCCGATGGCACTGGAAGCCACCTGGAAATATGTTTTTGTTTGTTCCATTGGGATCGCACTGGCCTATCTCGGCATCCTGTTCCTTGGATTTACCGTGCATGATGCCCGTTTGCTTCACCTCTCTTTCAACAGTATCACCGAAATTGCACGGATGGCAAATCCGCTCTATCTGAAAATCGCCTTCGTATTTGTCCTGGTAGGCTACAGTACCAAGATGGGGCTTTTCCCGATGCATACCGTTACTGTCGATGCTCATACCGTTTCGCCTCCGCCTATCAGCGCATTCATCTCCACCACGCTGATGAATGTCGGGTTTCTCGCAATTTTCCGCATCTATGCCCTCTTCTCGGCCACGACAATCCTTCCTTTCATGAACCATGTCCTGATCCTGTCGGGGGTATTGTCCTTGCTTGTATCTGCAGGATACATGCTCAAAGCCAAGCATAACAAACGCATGCTGGCCTATTCAAGCCTCGAAAACATGGGAATTGTCGCCATCGCCCTCGGGGTTGGCGGAATTGGATACTATGCAGCCATCCTGCACATCGTGCTCCACTCCTTTACCAAAGCAGGGTTATTCTACCAGATGGGGCAGTCGTACAAAGTGATGGGAACTTACAAACTCGATGAGTCGGGAAATTACATGTCACTCTATCCGGCAGGTGCGACAGCCCTGCTGCTGGGGTTTCTCTGCATCACGGCCATCCCGCCATCGGGGATGTTCATCTCGGAATTGTACCTGATGAAGGCCATGGTTATTTCACACGATTATATGCTGCTCGCTGTTACCGCGCTGCTGCTGTGTTTTGTGCTCTACGCCTTGCTTACCAGGGTGCTGCACATCGTCTATTCCCAGCCCCGCGAAAAACCGCTTCATGAAATGCAAAAAGTAAACCCGTGGCAATCGGCCAGTCAATATATTTTGTTCGGGCTTGTCATTTTCATCTGTTTTGTTCAGCCCGCACCGTTCCGCCAACTGATCGAATCGATTATCAACGCACTGCCGAAATAATGAAGGAGAACAAATATATCGAGTTATTTTCCAATCCGGCGACCTTGCTTCTGGAGGATATTCCTGTATTGGAATATCCCGACTTTGTGGCATTCATCGATCTGCTGATGGGGGAAGAGGGAACCCATTGCGTTGCCTATTTTGTGCTGCCTCAACCCGACAAATACAGGTTCATCTGTTGCATGGCGGCCGATGAAAATCATGCCATCCTGGTCTTTTCACATGAGCAACCCTTGCAACCCGCGCCATCACTGCCATCCATCACCGCAAAACATTTCCAGTTTCATGTCTTTGAACGGGAGATCCATGAAAATTTCGGTATAGCGTTTCCGGGGCATCCGTGGCTGAAACCGATCCGCTATCCGTTCAACAGGTCGGAGGTGGCCAATGTGATGAATACCTACCCGTTTTATACCATCAATGGAGAAGCGTTGCATGAAGTAGGAGTGGGTCCCATCCACGCCGGCATCATTGAGCCGGGTCATTTCCGTTTTATTTGCCATGGGGAAAAGGTATTGCACCTTGAAATTCAACTCGGATATCAGCATCGCGGATTGGAAAGTCAGTTTGTTGAAAAGCAGGCCATCCTTCAGCAATCAGTACTGGCCGAAAACATCGCCGGAGATACAGCTGTCGGCCATTCGCTGGCTTATGCCATGGCGGTTGAATCACTGGCCGGGATAACGGTTACCAAACGACTATCCATCGAAAGGATCATCGCCCTCGAACTCGAGCGGATTGGCGTTCACATCGGCGATACCGCGGCACTATGTATCGATATCGCTTACCAGTTCGGGCAGGTGGTTAACGAAGCGTTGCGTACCATCATCATCAATACCACCCAGTTCTGGTGTGGTAACCGCTTTGGCAAGGGACTTATCCGCCCCGGCGGAACAAATTATCCACTAACGGCTGACATCATGGCCGAAATAATAAATAATCTGAAGGAGGTCGAAGAACGATTCCTTCAGGTTACCGACCGGATCTTCTCGCTTCCCAGTGTGCTGGGTCGTTTTGAGGGTACAGGGAAGTTGACCACCATGCAGGCTTCGCTGATTGGCGCCGTAGGAATGGCCGCGAAAAGCAGCGGCATGTATCGTGACATCCGCTGGTCGCAACCGTTTTCAGCCTATGTCGATCACCCCTACGAACCAGTGATGCTGCACAAGGGGGATGTGTGGTCAAGAGCCATGTTGCGCAAACTGGAAGTTGAAAAATCCATGGCCGTGATACGGGAGTTGCTGAAAGAAATTACGCATGATGAAAATCCGGAATCCGATGTCCGGCATCCGGATTATGATCTTCATCTTGCGCCCTCATCCCTGGCCATTTCACTCGTTGAAGGGTGGCGGGGAGAGATTTGTCATATTGCCGTAACTGATCATTCGGGGAAGTTGTCACATTACAAAGCCAAAGACCCTTCTTTTCATAACTGGATGGCGCTGGCGCTGGCCGTGAGAAACCAGGAAATATCTGACTTTCCGTTGTGCAATAAGAGTTTTAACCTGAGTTATTGTGGGAATGATCTTTAATTGGTGAAATGGTGAAATGGTGAAATGGTGAGATGGTGAAATGGTGAAATGGTGAAATGGTGAGATGGTGAGCGGGGAAACAGATGATTTTTGATTTTTGAATTAAATATATGCCACTGAAAGAGATAAACATACTTCGCCGTCATGGGCGCCAGTACGTACCCGACCTGCGGAGGGTTGAGCTGCGCGGAATTTTTCGGGGGAGGCCGGTCATCAGCGGGGACATCACCGAAGCTGAAGCGGAATTAGTGACCTCTCTGTGTCCGGTTGGGGCGATTGGTGTGACTTCCGTCGCATCCGGCATGGAACATGCATCGTTGGCGATGGATCTTGGTAAATGTGTTTTTTGCAGGGAGTGTGAATTTGCACTTCCCCGTATGATCAGGTTTAGCAATGATTTTAAGATGGCCACCAATATCCGGGAGAGGCTTTCGGTAGTGGCTGGTGCGGATCAACCTGTACGGCTTGATCCGGAGATGATACGCAAAGAGATCCGTTCTTTTTTCAAACATGCGCTAAAACTTCGCCAGGTTTCGGCAGGGGGTGATAATTCGGCCGAGATGGAACTAAATGCCGCTGGAAATGTAAACTTCGACATGGGACGATACGGCATTGAATTCGTTGCTTCCCCGCGTCATGCCGATGGTATCGTGATCACAGGCCCCATTACCCAGAACATGGCCGAAGCTCTGCAGATCTGCTATGAGGCGGTTCCATCACCCAAAATCGTCATCCTTGCAGGCACCGATGCCATCAGCGGAGGAATCTTTGGCGGAAGTGCCGCAGTGAACAGGGAATTTTTCGACAAATATCCTGTCGATCTTTTTGTCCCCGGCAATCCACCACATCCACTCACCTTTATCAATGGAGTTTTAGACCTCATTGGATGTAAATGACCCGGGATTGGATAGGTGTAAAATCAATGGCCAGGTCAAAAAAACGATTGATAATTTATAAGTTTGCCTTGCGGTTAAAATATCATGCAAGGAACGAAAAACCCAATGAAGAATATCACCAAATCAGTGTATAATAAAAGGGGGAAACCTGCATCAAATAACAACGGCTTTCAGGTGAAACCGGTTGTCAATGTTGGGGGAACGGATGAACCGTTGCCATTCAAAAAGGAGTTGGTCCTGCTGTTTGTCATCCTTTCAGCTACCCTTGTTGCTTTCCTTCCCTCGCTGGGCAATGGTTTCGTTTTCTGGGATGATCCTGAATATGTATACGAAAACCCGTTTCTGAAGGATTTCAATTTTGCCGGGGTCTTTTCATTTTCAGCTTTCTACATGGGGAATTATCATCCGCTCACCATCACCTGGTTGTACCTGGAAACACTGCTGTTTCCGAAAGGTGACCCAATCATTTACAATGGATTTGAGCCTTTCTGGTTTCACCTAAACAATCTGCTTCTGCATCTGCTGAATACGGTTCTGGTCTTTTATGTAATCTATGAATTGCTTGAGCGGAAGGGATGGAAAACAGCCGCAGTTACCGCCCTGTTCTTTGGCATCCATCCCATGCATGTTGAATCGGTCGCCTGGGTTTCGGAATTAAAGGATGTACTGTATACGGCTTTCTATCTTGGTGCAGCCTGGTTTTATATACGCTATCTCGGAAATAAAAACTTTAAACTGGTTGCTGCCTCCTTTTTCCTCTTTCTCCTGTCTTGTCTGGCAAAAGGGCAGGCTGTTACCCTTCCATTGCTATTGTTGTTATTTGACTATTTCAGGGGGCGGAAATATGATAAAATCGCCCTTTTTGAAAAGGTTCCGTTTTTCGCAGTTTCAATCATTTTTGGCCTTGTGGCCATACAAGCCCAGGCTGCAGGGGCAACCATTAATCAGCACTATTATTCGCTCAACAGCTTTTTCTATGGATTTTACGGACTGTTGACCTACCTCTGGAAATTCCTCCTGCCAATTAACCTCTCCGGTTCCTATCCCTATCCGGTCAACCCGTTTAAGCCGCTTCCGGAATATTTTTACTTAATACCTGTAATTGTGTCAGCAATCATTTTTGCAGTATACAAAACACTGAAGTACTCGAAGAACCTCCTGTTCGGGTTCCTGTTTTTCATGTTGGCCATTTCGGTTACCTTGCGGTTTCTCCCGTTGGGCGACAGTGTTGTTGCCGAGCGTTATACCTATATCCCATACATCGGGCTGTTTTTTATTGTCGGCTGCTTGTATTCGAAATACAGCGTGATACCCCGATGGAGCAAAGCAGCAGGGATCGTCCTGGTCCTGGTGACGATGGTATTTGCTACCTTGACATGGCAACGCACCAAAGTATGGAAGGACAGTTTTTCATTCTGGGGCAATGTATCGGAAACCTACCCTGATTATTGGCGAAGCTACAATTGTCTTGGACAAGAGTATACCAAGGCAGGAAATTACAGTAAAGCCCTTGAAAACTTTAACAATGCCTGCGAAAGGGATCAATGGGCGCCTCCCGACCCGTTCAATTACCGTGGAGCATTTTATGTTGATTACCTGAAAGAATATGATAAAGGGATCGCTGATTTTCGGAAAGTGCTTTCTTTGGCCGAAAAGAATGGTCCGTTGCAACTTGAAGCCCGGAAAAACCTGGGGCTCGCCTATAATAAAAAGGGAGATTTTGTAAATGCCCTTATCGTGCTGGATGAGGCAATCAGGATTGATCCGGAACAGCCGGTAAGTTATTTCCTGAAGGGCATTGCCCTTACCGGGCTAAAAAAATACGCTGATGCCGAAACTGCCTTTACCAGTGCGATTAAACGCTCTCCCGGTTTTGCCGATGCCTGGTTCAGGCGGGGAATTCTTTACACAGATAATATGGGCGAGTACGACAAAGGGATCGCTGATTTCAGGGAAGTTCTTAAAATTCAGCCCGGCGATAAAAAAGCTTCTGTCAACATGGGTATATGCTATTTTAAGAAAAACATGTTGAATGAAGCGATAGAAATATTTACCAGGGAAATAAATGCTGATCCCGGTGACGGGATGCTGTTTTACCTCAGGTCTCTTGCTTATATCAAAGAGAACAAATTTGTGCAGGCCTTTAATGATATGACCAGGGCCAAGCAACTTGGGATAAAAATTCCCGACAGAGATTTGGATGATATCGGGAAAAAGGCGAAATCGGACAGTTCAGGCAGGAGCATCTGACCTGACAGGTGATATGCCCTTATTTTATCAGCATCTCAGAGACAATCCTGTGCGTATGTTCAGCAATGACAAGTTCTTCATTGGTTGGGATTGTCATAACCTTCACCCTTGAGCCTGGTTTACTCAGCAGCACTTCCTTACTGCGCACACCGGCGTTTAGCTCCGGATCAAATTCCAGCCCCATGTATTCCAGTCCGGTACAGCATAATTCACGTGTTACCGGGTCGTTTTCCCCGATTCCACCGGTGAAAATGATCAGATCGGCACCGCCAAGCGCAGCCGAATAGGCACCGATATATTTTTTTATCCGGTAACGAAACATGTCGAGCCCGAGGATTGCTCTTTCATTTCCGGCTTCAGCCTCTTTTTCGATCTCCCGCATGTCGGAAGAAACACCGGTAATTCCCAGCATCCCGCTGTGTTTGTTGACCAGCGTATTGGCCACCGCGATATTTAACTCCTCTTTTTCCATCACGAAGGTAAGCACCCCAAGATCCATGTCACCGGAACGGGTTCCCATAATCAGGCCTTCTACGGGTGTAAGCCCCATGGAGGTGTCGATCGATTTGCCGTATTTGATGGCTGCCATGGAGGTGCCATTTCCAAGGTGACAGGTGATGATTTTCATCGATTCCATGCTTACACCCAGGATTTCGCAAGCCCGACGGGCAACATAATAGTGGCTTGTGCCGTGGAAACCATACCGGCGGATGCCATATTTTTTATAGAGCGAGTAGGGGATGGCATACATATAGGCATATGCAGGCATTGTTTGGTGAAACGAGGTGTCGAATACCGCCACCTGAGGTACGTCGGGCAGCAAATGCTGCATGGCCAGAACCCCTTTTAAATTTGCCGGATTGTGAAGAGGCGCCAGGGGGATGCATGCCTTGAAATCTTTAATGGTCTCTTCATTGATCAAACTGCTCTCCTGGAAACGTTCGCCTCCATGCACCATCCGGTGTCCTACTGCATCAATCTCCTGTAAGGCGCTGATGCAGCCGTGTTCCTTGCTGATCAACACGCCAAGTACATATTCAATGCCGGTTTGGTGATCAATAACTTCGCCTTCCAGCCTCACCTTATCGCCATTTTCTTTTTCATGCCGTAAAAATGAGCCCTTCAATCCTACTTTTTCTACAATCCCCTTCGCAAAGACCCGATGGTTTTCAATATTGAAGAGCTGGTATTTAATGGAAGAACTTCCACAGTTTAAAACGAGAATATTCATGTGACAATATTTATTTTAATTTTTTTAAAACTTCACGGCCCCCGCCGTCCTGGTGGTAAAAGCCGGAGTTGGCAATGTTAACAACAAGTATCTTCAACAATTTTATTTCCACTGGCATCATATTCATAAAAGCCGATCCCGCTGACCCTTCCGAGCCTGTTGGCCCGCACCAGCTTCTTGATCATCGGAGATGCAATATAACGGGAGGAACCGAATTCACTGTAAAGGTTTTCCATCCATCTCACAACCTTATCCAAGCCTACCTTATCGGCAAACTCAAACGGTCCCAACGGCATGTTAAAACAGGCTCGCATGGTAAGGTCAATATTTTCAAGGGAACTGACACCTTCCATGAGCGTTTCGCAAGCCTCGTTGAGCAATACCACAAAAAGCCTCACACTCACCAGTCCGGGAGATTCCATCACCGGGATCGAAATTTTTTCAAGTAATTTCACAAACTTGATGACCTTTTCGTAAGCTTCGTTGGTGGTATGCAGCCCTTTGGCCAGCTCTACAACGCTTGCACCCGGAGCAGTGGTGGATATGTGAAGACTTACGCACCGCTCCTTATTTTTAAGTTCAGACGACAATTCGGTGACGATAATTGTTGAGGAATTTGTCGCAATGATGCACTCTTTGCTTACCGCTTTTTCAATGTTTTTAAAAACCTCTTTTCTCAAATCAAAACTTGATTGCCCTTGTTTTGACTTAATGGTTTCAATAACCAGTTCACAATCTTTAAAATCCTGGTACAAAACAGTCCCCTTGATCCTGGAAAGAATGGCCGTTTTTTCGCCGGGGGTAAGACCCCAGTGATTTATTTCCATATCCAGCTCCCTTTTGATTTCCCCGAATGAATGAAGGATCAATTCTTCACTGAGTTCGAGAAAAATCACCTCAATTCCATGTTTCGATGCAGTGATGGCCAATTCCTGTCCTACACTGCCACACCCGACGATCCCGATCTTTGAGAAAAGGATTTTGGGTCGTGATTCTTTGCTAAGCCCGTACTTTTCAATGGGCTCCACGATCATTTCTGCCATAATGAAAAAAATATGTAAAAATTTCTAAAAATTCCCACTCGTCACTTGTCATTCGTCACTTGTCACTTGTCATTTGTCATTTGTCATTTGTCATCATTTTCTCATTAAACGCCTTCTCGCCGGTTTTTTCAATGGCGGAAATCATCTTTTGCGTTACCGAAACGATGTACTCCTTTTGTTTCATGAAATGGATGAACATGGCTGCAAGGTTCACAGCCGGTTCAATTCCTTTGGGATTCCGGAAAATGATCGTAAAGAACATTTTCCAGTAAGCATATCCTGTGGCCTTCGAAAATCCGGCCTTTTTGCAAACCTTGAGAAAAGAGCGCATATAGACCAGCCATGTTTTGAAATCAGGTTTATGCTTGTAATCGGTTTTAACATGGAGGCCGGTGTATATGACCCGTTTATAATAATTTGAAGGCTTGAAAATGGCTTCAACGATCCGGATATAGTTTTTCAGGATTTCGACACGGGAAGTAAGGGTGAGGAAGTTCAACCCGCTCGTCATCTGGTCAATATCGGTATCGGTTACCGATTTGGATGACATGTGGAATAACCGGTTTTCCAATTCAAGCCTGCGGGTAAGTTGCGTGTTCGGCAAGGCATAAAGCAGTCCGATCATGGCCATGCAAATGCCCGAATCCTGAATGGAAGCAATCATCTGGTCGGCAATCTGAGCACGGTCGCTGTCAAAACCAAGGATATAGCCGCCATTGCTCACCATCCCGTACGACATGATCTTCATCACCGCATCTTCAATGGATTTGTCGACGTTCTGGTTTTTATTGTTCAATGCGAGCGTGTCATTGTCGGGCGTTTCAATTCCAAGAAAGACATACCTGAAATCAGCATCCTTCATGAGTTGCAGTAACTCATCGTCATCGGCAAGATTTACAGAAGCTTCCGTGGTAAAATAGAAGGGGTATTTCCGTGCCTTGGTCCATGTGATGATCTCACGCAACAAATCTTTGACCTTTTTCTTGTTCCCGATGAAGTTGTCGTCGACCATGTCAATATGGCCACGGTAACCCAGATCATACAGTGATTGCAATTCTTTAATCACCTGCTCGATGGTCTTGAACCGGGGAATACGTCCGTAAAGTTCAATAACATCACAGAACTCGCAATTGAAGGGACATCCGCGGATGAATTGCAATCCGATCATGATGTAATCGGTGAAACGGATCAGATCGTAACGGGGGACAACGGCCTTTAGCATATCGGCTCTGTCGGGAGAGACGTATTTCCCGCTATTCGCACCTTTCTTCAGATCTTCCAGGAACATGGGGATGGTATTCTCTCCCTCCCCGAGTACAAGGAAATCGGCCTCCTTATAAAGATCAGGCTGCGATGTGGGATCGGGCCCGCCAACGACCACAACAGCGTTGAGGTTATGGGCCCGGGTAATGAGGTCAAGCATGCTGTTTTGTTGCGGAAGCATCCCGCCGATGCAAACAAGATCGGCCCATCGCAAATGTTCATCCAGCAAAGGTTCGACATTTTCATCAATCAGCCTGAATTGCCAGTGCTGCGGAAAAAGGGCGGCTACTGTCAGCAGCCCGAGCGGGGCAGCCGGGTATTTTTTTCCAACAATTTCACAAACATCCTGATAATTCCAGAAACTATATGCGGAAAATTTTGTCTGTACCAACAGACATTTCGTCACTTCATTGTATAAATCCTTCATAAAGCTCCTCTCACCTAACAAGCCCTCAAAGGTACGGAAAAATGGCGATCAGCAATGCCGGGGAGGCAGAAAAATGCTCCTTTTATTCAGGTTCATGATTCCTGAAGAAGGGAAGCTGATTCAAAATTCCTAAGGAATAAATCGTTTTTTGCCGGGAAAGACCTGGCGGAAAAGTGACGGAGTTGATGAGTAAAAGACGGAAGAGGGATTTGAATTCGATTTGACATAATACTTTTTCGATCCGTCATCCATGGCTCCGGTGACTTCGACCGGCGACATATTGTTTCCCTCAATTTTCAGGGTATATCCGAAATCCGGCATTGGTGCTGCTTCGTCGGCAAACTCACTACCCATGGTACTGGCAATGGAATTCAGATAAGCTGAGGTCCTGGCCGAATCAGCAGGCAGATCGTTGACAAACCATTTACTGCCATTTTTGACAAGTGCAAAGGAACTGTCGCCGGGATATAAAAACGTAAGTTTAGTGACAAGGCTTTTATCAAAACTGAAAACCATCCGGTTCCTGTATTGCGCCGGATTATCGACAAACATCAGCGAAAGATATCCATCAACAACATACACCCGGTCGTCGCCCGCCATCCGGATATGGGATTTCACCGACATGTTCCGGTTCCCGCCGTAATTTTGCTGGTCGCGGTCCTGCGAAAAGGAGATCTTTCCCACCCTGAAGTCTGCAGTAACCTGCGTCCCCTGTTCAACAACTACACGGGCACTCAGGGAATCGGTGATTTCAAAATTTTTCCAGTTGGATCTGTCGGTTCCTGCCACTCTTTCGGGGGTTATATGGGCCACCGAATGCAATATGCTCTTCATAATATTTGAATCGGCGGGGTATCTCTTTTTTTGACTGAGGATCACCCAACCTTTACCCTCCTTGCTGAGCTTCAGAAAATCCGTTCCTTTTCCTTTCGGGTATATGGTAATCGAGGTAATGGCAGCTGAGTCAACTGCGCACAATTCACTTTTAAAAGTCCGCTCTCCCTGCTTCTGGTCGTATATGTAAACGATTACAGCCAGAATAGCCAGTGTCGCAAAAATGGCCAGCAAGAGTTTATTGTTAATTTTTCTGAACATGGTAAATTCTCCCTTATTTTCTAATCATCTGCTAAATTCCTAAGAATAAACGGTTTGTGCAATCTCAGATGTAATTTTCATTCATCCTCTTCATCCTGAGATTCCTGCGATACTGCCAGCGAACGATCCCGACCCCGATGATCAGCAAGACGGGTAAAAGGAAATTGAAGTACTTAAGGAATGCTTTTTTCCCGTCACTCATCTGGTCGAGTGGTCTCGAATTGACCTCCTTGGTCCGGAGGTCGATGAGGCCTGTATCGTCGGAGAGCCAGTCGATTGCGTTGACAATAAAATTCAGGTTATCTGCAGGGATTTGTCTTGCCTGTTGCCCCTCTCCGTTGTATGGGAAATCACCGTCAGAAACGACAATAAGCCGCGAGGGCATTGCTCCTGCGATTTTACCGCTTAACAATCCGCCTACCGTTAGGTTTGATAAAGGGAAATCAGTTTGCTGCCAGTTTCGGTTGATGTTAAAAGTGAGGGGTGGATTTTCAGTTCCTGACCGCTCGGAGGTGAAAGCCAAGGGTGTGAAAGTAACATCTTTGTTCACGGCAAGATAATCTATTGAACTTGTAAATTGCAGCAAAACCGATGTCAATCCTTTTGTTGCGGGCGTTTCAGCGAATTTTGTGATGAGCGGGAGGTAAGGAAATTTCATGTTTGACTGGAAAGTCATATACCCCTGCTGCTGGTTCACGGTCACACTGCCGCAATTCTGATCTACAACGAAATTCGGGTTTACCCGTACGCCTTTTCTTTCAAGCCATGTTTCCAAACCTGTACTGACTACTGTTCCCGATGCGGTCTGGAGATTTCCATTTACACGGTTCATGGCAATGTAAATGTTTTTTCCCGAGGCAAGAAATGCATCCAGTTTCGCGAAATGTGATTCAGGAATCGTGTCTTTCGGATCAACGATGACCAATGTTTTATATTTATCAAGGTTCGCAGCGGAATCCTGCAAATTTACCGGTTCAACGTCGTACAGGATGGAGAGGGACTGCATCACCTGGATCATGGAGTTCAGGGGCGATTCTTTATGACCTTCCAGGAAGGCTATTTTGGTTTTGTTTTCCAACGACATTTTTTTAATGCTGGTTGAAAGACTGTATTCCATGGCAGCGCCGGGCTGAATGATGGGGATAACCTCTTTTTTATCGCCATAATGCACCACAGCCCCCAGGTAAGCCTTTTGTTGCTTCACCTGGTCTTTTTCCCTGACGTTGATGAGTACCGGGTTTATTCCTTCCTGCATTGCTTTCTGCTCGCTGGCTTCATCTTTATTCGGATTGATGAATTCGAACATCACTTTTCCGTTCGAACGGTTGGAATATTCAATCAATTCCTCTTTGAAATCACGCCTCAACCGGGCAAAATCGGCCGGAAGTTCCTCGCTGAAATAGGCAGTGACCGTTACTGTTTCATTGATCGAATGCAGGATGTTTTTTGTTGCCGGGCTCAATGTATAGCGCTTGTCGCCGGTAAAATCAAGCCGGAGAAAGAAACGGTCGGCCAGGATATTTACAAGGATGACAACCCCGATAATCAGTAAAATATAAGACAAAATCGATTTTCTTTTTTTCATCTTTCAATAATTTTGATTTTATGCTATCTGCCCCAAAGCCCTTCAACGACGCTGGAAGGGCAGGGGTGAGTGTCTTCAGTAACTTGTTAATTTGAAATATTGCGCCTCGACAATGCCAGTTCAGTTCCGATCAGCCCGGTAAAAATGATCGAGAGGAAATAGAAAATGTCTTTTGTGTCGATTACACCCCTTGCCATTGATTCATAATGGGTCGACAGGCTGAGATATCCGAGAATGCCTGCTATAAATCCACCGGAACTGCTGCCGACAAGGCCGAAGATAAGATGGAAGACAATCCCGATGAAAAGTGCAATGAGAAATGCAACAATCTGATTGCTGGTAATGCTGCTGGCAAATAACCCGATGCTGATGTAGGAAGCGCTCATGAACAGCAGCCCCAGATAACCCATCCATACAGCACCGTGATCTATTTTGCCGATACTTGCAACGGTGAAATAATAGGGAAGCGTCAACCCGAGGGTAATGCAGATCAGTAAAAAAGCCGCAAGGAATTTTCCGGCAATGATTTGCCAGTCGCTCACAGGTTTGGTCACAAGAAGCTCGATGGTTCCTGTTTTTCGTTCATCGGCCAGTAATCCCATGGTAATGGCTGGAATAAAGAAGAAAAGTGTCCAGAATGAAATACCGAAAAATGATTGGAGACTGGCTTGGTTTACCAGAAAGACATCCCCGCCGAAAAGCCATGTAAAAAAACCGCTGAAGCCCAGAAACAGTACGATCATCACATAAGCCATCAGTGAATCAAAAAATGACCGTAGTTCCCTTTTTGCAATAATCCATATCTTTTTCATAAATCAGTACGTTTGTTTTTCTTGTTATAAATGCTGATCAAAGTTTGACATTAAATGGCCACAGAGTGGCCGAATTTCAATAAACACGGGTATTTGCCGAAGGAATCAACAGTCGGCAGACCTGAGTCACGAAGTGGTTGAACTTCAACAATCATAAGGCTTCCGTAAATTAATTCGTGATGGTAAGATCCCTGAACACCTCTTCAAGTTTACGCTCGACCGGTGTCATTTCGGTAAGTGACCAGCCTTTTTCCACACACAACTTAAAAATTGCTTTCCTGGAGCTGGTATCGGGTTTGCTTTGAATCTCGAACGATTGCGTATGTGCCGGAAGCAGATCGACCAATTCAACGGAGGCAATACCCTGCAGACTGCTGTAAATATCATTCCTTTCACCATCTTCAATGGTTACTTTAACGATCTCTTTATTCTGTGCTTGTTTCCGCAGCGAGGTTGCTGTTCCGTCGGCAACCAGTTGCCCTTTGTTTATAATCAGGATCCGGTCGCAGGTGGCTTCAACCTCTGCCAGGATATGCGAGCAGAGGATCACGGTTTTTTCGCGGCCGATCTTCCTGATCAGATCCCGTATCTCGACAATCTGGTTCGGATCAAGCCCTGAGGTGGGTTCATCCAGGATCAGCACTTCAGGATCATGGATCAGCGCCTGGGCCAGGCCGACCCTTTGCTGGTAGCCCTTCGACAGTTCACTGATCTTTTTATGCTTCTCATTTTTCAACCCGCAGATTTTGACCATTTCCAAGATCCGTTCGCGGATTTTTCCTGCCGGAACGCCCTGAATTTCTGCAACGAATTTCAGGTAATCAATAACAGGCATGTCCTTATAGAGCGGGTTGGCTTCAGGAAGATAGCCGATGTGTTTTTTTACCTCTTCGGGATTTTCCAGTACCGACACTCCCCCGATGATTACATCGCCTTCATTCGGCGGCATGTAACAGGTTATGATCTTCATTGTCGTGGTTTTCCCGGCACCGTTAGGCCCCAGGAAACCGACTATTTCCCCTTGATTTACTTTAAAGGAGATATTGTCTACTGCTTTTTGAAAGCCATAGCTTTTGGTGATTTTCTCAACGATCACTTCCATAAAAATCCCGTTTGTAATTGCGCCGCAAAATTATACGAAGTTTTTTTTCTTAAAATACATTTAACAGAAATTTAACAGAAATTCAGATGCTGAATAAAAACGGGTATCCCAAATGACCCTTCCTGCCTGAGATTGCGCGGTTATCTTACCAGTTGACCCCGGCCAGACGGCACAATTCCATCCGTGATAAAAGCAGGTTATACTCGAATTGAAGGCGGCTGAGCTGGGCATCCTTGTAGTTGGTCAGCGAGGTGAGCAGGTCGAGGTTGGTAATAACCCCGTATTTATAACGATCGGTGGCAAGGTCGAGTGCGAGTTGTGCCTGTTTGATAAGGGTATCGGTGCTGTTCAGTTTTTTCTGATTTTTTTGAATATCATCCAGCGCGTTCAGCAGATCTTTGTTCAGGCCGGCTTTTTGAGATTCAAGTGACAGCTTCGATGCATTGAGGCTGATGGTGGCCATCTTTTTTTGCAAACCGGGGCGGGTAGCGGAAAGAATCGGGATGGCTACGCCAACACCCACGGAGTAATTGAAGGTCACGGCGTCGATGTCGGGCATGAATCCGTTTTTATAGCCCACTCCTGCCAGGAGATTCAGGGTTGGCATACGGTTTCGGTTGGCTGAAACAATATCCCAGGCTGCCGACTTTATTTTATCATCGGCAATGATGATTTCGGGATTGTTGCGGAACGCCAGGGTGAAAAGCGAATCGGTTGCTATCCGGAAGGTGGTTTGATCAACGATGGTATCGTCCAGGTATGCAGTGCCTGTATTCCCTGTCAGCATGTTAAGCATATTGTATTGCTTGTTCAGTTGGGTCGTCAGATCGGTTTGAAAATTTTCAGCATTGGTGTATTTTACCTGTGTCGAAACCAGGTCATAGGTGAGCGCATCACCGTTTTTAACCTTTACCCCGATCTGCTGCAGCGTGGATTGCAACAGGTTGATCTGTTCATTCTGGACATACAGACTTTTATTCAGAAATATAATGGAATAATAGATTTGGGCCACCTGATAAGCAAGCTGGATTTTAAAGCTCTCAAGATTGTCTCTGGAGGTTTTCAGATCGCTCTTTGCCTTATTCACGGTCACAGGCGTTCTCAGGTCAACCAATGGCTGCGCGATGTTGATTGAGGCATTGTAATTGTTGGCCGGTTGGATCCTGATCTCCTCAACCTGGCCCTGTCCTGCCGGAAACTGAATGGCCGGTGTGGGGTATTGCCTGCGATAGGATAAATCACCGCTGGCAATCGGGAGATATCCTGCTTTCCCCAGATTGACCTTCACCTCGCTCATCCTGACAATTTCATTCATTTCCTCCACCCGGGGATATTTCTGGAACGACTGTTCAACAAGATGTTTCAGGGAGGCAGGCACAGCAATCTCCTGTGCCGGCAACACAATCTGAAAAAATAAAAATCCGGTTAATAAAACAAAGGCCCTCATAAGATTCAATTTGTAATCCGTGATTTGCAGTTTGTAATTAATGTGCTTCTCCTGTCATTTTAACCTCCGCGCCTATCCGTCGGTTACGGGTAAAGAAGATCAGGGGAAAGGCAATGAGAATAAAGAGGGTGGCATAAAGGAATGCGTCGAGATAACTCAGCATATAGGTTTGCTTCATCACCGAAAGTTCAATCAGCTTGTAAGTTTGTTGCTGCAGATTGGCCGCAACCGGGAGTTTTGCCTGCAGTCCCTGGTAAATCTGGTTATAACGCTCGGTAAACTGATATCCACCGCTATAAATATTGCTGATCAGGTCGATCCTGTGAACAGCCACCCGATGGGCAATATAGTTGTTGATGATGGCAATTCCGAAGGATCCTCCCAGCTGGCGCATCATATTGTTCAGGGCGACCCCCTGGGGAATATCCCTTGACTGCAATCCCGCAACAGCCATGGCATTCAGCGGCACCATCAGGCAGGCAAGTCCTGCACCCCTGATCATCAGCGGCAGGGCGAAGAAGCCGGAAGAAACATTCAGATCGGCGCGCGACATCAAAATCCCGAATCCCATAAGGGTGATAAAACCGATGGTTACAAAAATTTTTGGCGGGGTGCCTGCCTGAAGCATCTTCCCGATGAAAGGCATGATGATCAGGGATATAATAGATGCAGGCAACAGGGTGAGGCCGGTTTCATAGGCTGTATAACCCAGCACCCGTTGCAACATCAGCGGGAATACAAAAACAGAAGTAAACAAGATAAACCCGACGATGAAGGTGAGAAGGGTTGTTAACGACAGGTTCCAGTCTTTTAAAATACGAAGGTTAACCACAGGCTCCTTATGCCGCAATTCCCACCAGATGAAACTAATCAACCCGACAACTGCTACAATGGTGAGCCCGATGATCAGCCTGGAATCAAACCAGTCCTCGGCTTCTCCGCGTTCAAGCACATATTGCAGCGAACCGATGCCGATGGTGAGCAGGAAAATTCCGGACCAGTCTATCCTTGGCTTAACCGAGATGTCAAAGCCTTTCGGGATAAACCGGTAGGTGAGCAGGCAGGCAACAATTCCGAAAGGAATGTTGATGTAGAAGATCAGCGGCCACGAATAGCTGTCTATAATCACTCCTCCCACCGTTGGTCCGAGGGTTGGTCCCAGTACGATTCCCATTCCGAACAGGGCGGCTGCCAAACCACGTTGTTTGCCCGGAAAGGTCTCGAAAAGGATAGACTGTGATGTTGATAGCAGCCCTCCGCCGCCAAGTCCCTGGACGAACCGCCACACTACGATCTGCCATAGAGAGGTTGACATTCCGCAGAAAACAGAAGCCACCGTAAAAATGACAATGGAGGCCATGTAATAACGCCGTCTGCCAAAATAGGCAGCCAGAAAACCGGTCATGGGGATAATGATCACATTGGCGATGGCATAGGAGGTGATCACCCAGGCGATGTCTTCGATAGAGGTACCAAGGTTCCCGGCCATCTGGTTCAATGCGACATTCACAATGGAGGTGTCGATCAGCTCCATGATGGCTGCTGAAATGGTGGTAAGTGCGATGATGGTCTTCGCCAGCCTGCTGAGTGATGTCATTTTCGTATCAGATAGGAACGGAAACAACTACGCTTATCCCTGCCCGCAGGATATCTTTGTATTTTCCGGCATCGATGATCTCGATGCGCACCGGAACCCGCTGTGTTACCTTGACAAAATTTCCGGTAGCATTGTCGGGAGGCAGCAGCGAAAACCGGGCTCCTGTTGCTTCAGACAGGGAAACAACTTTACCCTGGACATCTAATTTTGGATAACCGTCAATTTTGATTTTCACCAATTGCCCGATATAGATGTTTTTTAGCTGGTTCTCCTTGAAATTTGCAACAACCCATTGACTCTGGCTGTTCACGATGGTGAAAAGCGGCGTCCCGGCCTGGATGAATTGCCCTTCATCCACATTCCTTTTACCAAGTTTTCCGTCGGCGATGGCATAAATGCGGCAATAGGAAATTTTAAGCTTTTGCTGACCGATGCGTGCATTTTTTAAATCGGCTTGCGATTGTGCCTTCTTTACAAGTGATGACAGCACGGCCAGACGCGTTTCTGCCACCTTAACATCCATCTGGCTTGTTTCAAGTTGCTGGGTGGTGACTTCCGAATTCGACTGACTGTCGTCAAACTGCCTCCTGGTGATGGCGTTTCCTTCAAACAGGCTTTTATCGCGGATCAGGTCATTGGATGCTTTGGTCTGCCGAAGTCTGATCACTTCAAGGTTCCCTTTCGCGTAGGCAAGCGATGCCTCAGCATTAGTCAGGGATGCCTTTGCATTTTCAATGTCCGAAAGAGACTGGTTGAAATCGGCCTGCATCTCCTGCAGTTGCAGATCAAGTTCCGTGGAATCGACAACCAGCAGAAGCTGCCCGCTTTTCACATGTTCAAAGTCATCGATATAGATCTTGTCCACATATCCGGAAACCCTGCTAAGGATGGGAACCAGTCTCATCTCGACCTGTGCATTGTCGGTTTCTTCATGATGAATGGAATACCAGACAAATTTTATCAGATAAATTAACCCGATAAGGACAACAGTGCCGATGATAATACGGGGCAATATTTTTTTTCCTCCCATTCGTCCCTTTTTGGATTCAGTGTCCATGTGAATAGTTTTTTATATTTTTGCAAAAGTAAACCAAGTTGACGAAATATCGACAAGGAAGTTGACTATATTTCAAAAAAAGTTAAAATGTTATCGAATTCAGTCAAAAAAAAGTTAATCGCCAAAAGGCCACCAAAGGAAGAAAGCATTGGCCGGCAAATCTATTTTTTATACCGGTATCTTTCCGTTTGGGGCGACAGCCGGTGGCCGAAGTTAGGCGCGGTGGCTTTAGGGCCAAGCCATATCCACCTATTGGCCACAATCGGGCTTGATGGAGTTTCAAACAGTGAAATGGCACGCCGCGCAAAGGTTTCAAAGCAGGCCATGAGTAAATCGGTTAAAGAAATGCTGAGGAATGAGCTCATTGTCATTGATCCCAATGAACAGGACAGCCGCTGTAACATTATTTCATTGACCGACAAAGGCGCTGACATGCTCGTAAAAATTTGGGAAGCCAACAAACTGCTGACGATAGAATTTGAAAAACAGCTGGGCAAGGCGAAAACAAAAAGGTTGCTGGCATTGATGGCTGAATTGATTGAATCGCTCGATTCTGCTACCACCCCATGAGGAATGCAACAATGAACCCCGGTTTCTGCTCTAAAACTGCAACCATCTGCGCTGAAAAACGGTTACCTTTGCCAAAACATCCCGGAAGAATATGGACATCGAACCGCTGAACAACTGGATACCGGCAAGTCACCAGCCATTTGTCATTGCCGGTCCTTGCAGCGCTGAAACCGAGCAGCAGGTTATTGAAACAGCCTTAAGCCTCGCTGCCATTCCGCAGGTAAAGATTTTCCGGGCCGGCATCTGGAAACCCCGTACCCGTCCGGGAGCTTTTGAAGGAGTCGGGCATTCAGGGTTGAAATGGCTTCAACGCGTTAAAGAAGAGACCGGGTTGCTGGTAACAGTCGAAGTAGCCAACCCGCGTCATGTCGAAGATGCACTGAATCACGGCATCGATATACTCTGGATCGGCGCCCGCACAGTGGTCAACCCGTTTGCCGTCCAGGAGATCGGAGAGGCGATTGGCGGAAACGACATTCCTGTGATGATCAAGAACCCGCTCAATCCCGACTTGAAAACATGGATGGGTGCCATCGAACGTTTGAACGAGATGGGACTTACCAAACTGATTGCCGTGCACCGCGGGTTTTCATTCTTCAACCGCTCTCCTTACCGGAATGCTCCGATGTGGGAAATCCCCATCGAACTGAAAAGACTATTTCCCAACCTGCCCATCCTGGTTGATCCCAGCCACATTTGTGGAAACCGCGAACTGATCCCTGCCACCATACAAAAAGCCCTCGACCTGGAAATGAACGGGATCATGATCGAATCGCACATAAACCCATCAAAAGCCCTCACCGATAAAAATCAGCAGATCACTCCGGTACAGTTATCTGAGATTCTTTCAAAACTTATCGTGCGCCGTGAGTCGGGAAGCATCGAATTTGAAAATAAATTGGAAGCGCTGCGTTCTGAAATCGACAAACTCGATGAAGAGCTTATTGATATTCTCGCCCGTCGCATGAATGTGGTAGCCGAGATCGGAACCTACAAAAAAGCGAACAAGATTACCATCCTTCAGTTGAAACGATGGAATCAACTTACCCGCGACCGGATTGAAGCAGGCATAAAAATGGGATTGAGCCGGGAGTTTATTCTGAAATTACTCGAATCGGTTCACGAAGAGGGAATTCAGCGCCAGATCGATGTCATGAACCGTGATGACCAATGAGCCGGGTTACATCCATTTCTTCATTTTGAAATAGACGAACATCACAAGGGCAATTCCGCACATTACGGAGGCAACGATGATGAACGAAAAAGGATGATCCTGGATCGGGAGCTTGATATTCATTCCGTAAAGACTGGCTATAAACGTCAATGGCAGCAATACCGATGAGATAAGGGTCAGGATCTTCATCACCTCGTTGGTTTTGTTCACCTGCAGGGAATCGAAGGTCATGGAATAGCCTTTAATCAATTCGCCATCATCTTCAACCATGTCCCAAATCTTCTGATAGTAGTCCATGATATTGCCCCAGTAGTCCTCCATATTCTCAGCGAACCCCTTGATGGCGCCGCTTTGCAGCTTGTTAAACAGGTTCATTTGAGGTTTGAACATGGTATTCAGTAAGATCAGGTTTTTACGGGTTCTTGAGATTTTTTCGATCGTAGGTTCTGCTTTCTTTGAAAAAAGCGCCTTGCCGCAATCATCCACATCTTTATCTACCCTTTCCACCAGCTTTTGTGTATCCAGCATCAGGTGGTCAAGTATTTCATAAAAAAGCTGATCGCTGCTCCCGACTTCCATTCGCCCGGCCGTTTGTGATTTTGCCTTTTCCCTGGTAAACAAATCTTTCAGCAACCATTGTGATTTACTGATGCTGATCAGGTAATCTTTTCCCCAGAAAAACTTGATTTCGCGGATTTCAATAAATTGTTCCGTAACCCCGAAGGCCGGGAAATGAAGGATGATAAAATGATAATCGTCATAAATATCGATCTTGGGCCTTAAATTTACCTCCGTTCGGCAATCTTCAAGGTCGAGCGGATGGAAATGATACCGGTCATTCAATGCCTGTAAATCTTCTTCAGTGGGCCTGATGATATGCGACCATCGAAGTGTTCCGAATTTTATGGTTTCTATCACGCTTCTGTAGAATTTAGAGAAGTTTACTTAGAAATGACAAGTGACGAGTGACAAGTGACAAATGAAGTACCATGTAATAATTTCTGTTAAATAATATAACCTCTAAAATTTAAAATCACAGATCGGTAAATTCCACTTGTCACTTGTCACTCTTCACTTGTCACTTGTCACTCGTCACTCGTCATTTGTCACTTGTCATTTGTCACTTGTCATTTGTCACTTGTCATTTGTCACTTGTCATTTGTCACTTAATCTATCGCCACCAGTTTCTTAACCTCCGTGGACCCAAAGTCACCAGCGATCCGGTAAAAGTATATCCCCGGGGAAAGACCATCCACAGAGAACGAAATACTCTCCTGATCCGTCGCAACAGGTATTTCCATAACCTTCACCCCCTGTGAATCCATCATTTCAAAAAGTGCAGGTTGCCTGTTGCCGGATATATTCAGCCTGAACTTCACCGTAACTGCCCCGGTTGCCGGATTGGGGACCGGATCAGACAGCCATTGCTGTATTTGCATTTGCGAAGCAGTTCCGGTTTTGGTCATATCCACAATCGTCACCGTGACATCGTCAAAATAGAATCCATCAAAGTTCTTGTCCATGTCACTCTTTAAAAGAAACTGCATCCGCAGCGTCTGGTTGGTATAGTCGGTGGTAACGATCTGTTCCTTTACCCAGGTGGGTTGGTTGCCATCATACAATGGCTGTCCATCCGCCTCGAGGTAAAAACCGGTTTTGGTATGCCGGCCTTTTTGGGGAATCCAGGGTCCAAGGTCCCCCTGCAAATTAAACTGGCTGTAATCATAGCCCTGTTCAGTTCTCCATTTTGTCCAATAGCTGATCACTGCAACTGGCGAATTTTGCAGGTTCAGGACATTGGTTGCTGACACTGTGGTATTTGAACCGTTGCTATAATTACCCGAAGGTGAATCGGTAATGCAACCTGGCGCTGAGTGGTATTGGGTTTGCGTAACATTCCACCTGGTTGAGATCCAGTTGGCCATGGTATTGCAGCTATCACTGAAAATCACCAATGGGGGACCGAAATATTTTACCACCGTATCCCGAAAGGTATACAAACCATTGTTGACCTCGTAGATGAACCCGATGGCATCACCGGATGTGATGGTGGGTTGCAGCAGGAAGGCTATGGAATCGGAATAGGGTTGCAGCTGTGTGGGATTTGAAAAGGTTTTTGAGCCTCCCCACGATATGAACTGTGTTGAATCCAAAGGCCTCAGGACAACCTGATAGTCGGCAGGGCTGTCCATGCCATACCGCATGAATTCAAAATTGAAAAAGCCCTGCCGGCTGGAGAGGATGACCGGTGAAACATCATGAGCTTCTGCATACCGCATGGTGAAATGGGCGATCATCAGGTTGGAATACATGTTTTCCTGCGAAAGGGTAATGATCCGGCTGGCAAACGGCCAGAAGCCATCGGTTTGGTTTCCCGTTTCAGTTGTGAAACAAATGACTTTGGGTTTCATGGTTTGATCGCCATATTGCCAGTCAAGGGCATCCCCGTTGGTATTGTATAAGATCTGCCCGGGAACACCGGAGAGATACCCGTTTTGCCTTGTCATAAAACCGGCATAAGTCAGGTTAATGACACTGTCGGGGGTAAACGTGCTTTGCCAGCACCATGGGAATAGGGTAAAATCGCTGTAGGTATGGTAGTTTTGGGAGATGCTGAAGGTGTTGGTTATGCAAAAATCACGGATTATCTGGGTTTCCGGTTCTGAAAACGCTGCCGTACCGCGAAAAGTCTCGCTGGCCGGATCGGGTGACGAGCCGGTATTGTCGTAACCCCACTTGTATCCGAAGTTGCGGTTCAGGTCAACACCGTATTCACCCAGCCCGTTGATACGGCGGTTTTTGCGCCACATCCCCCCTCCGTTCGGGGATCCGGCACAGTTGAATGCATAACCATCGGGATTGACCACCGGGATAAAATAAAGTTGGAGATTGTCGACTAAGTACTTTATCTCATCGCTCGTATCATAATTTTCAAGAAGGTACCACATGAAAAAAAT
Source organism: uncultured Bacteroidales bacterium (assembly GCA_903925275.1). GTDB lineage: Bacteria > Bacteroidota > Bacteroidia > Bacteroidales > FEN-979 > CAIVAT01. Next base: position 18,234 of record CAIYES010000283.1, on the reverse strand, counting down.
CAACTGCTGCATCCCCATGGGTTCACGGGCATGGGTGAGGGCGTTGTAAAATACTTTTGGTTTGTTGGTAACCTTGCTGGGTGTGTTTGAAATCCTGACATAATAGACCGTACGCCCTTCGATGGTAGTATTGTTGCCTGCTGCAGCTTTAACCGAGATGAGATTCGGATAGAAGAGTCGCATGCTATCGAGCTCGTCCAGCACCTCCTGCAACGTAAGATAACCGCCCATGGAACCAAGGTGAAAATGCTGGGGTATCTTATAGTTGCTGACACTGGCGCTCATAAATGCCTCTTTATGGCTGTTGATATAACCAACCTGGCTATTCAATGTCAGGTTGCGCTCCTCAATGTATTTTGAATAATCGGCATGGAGGATATCCATCTGATATCCGGCTTGCTGAACCCTGGCAAGTTCATCCTGCGATAATATAGTAGTCCAGGTTCCGTCCTTCGCATGAAATCCCTCTTCAACAGCCAATCCTGATTTTGCGAGTTGCTCCATGCCCTGCTGATCAGTGTGGATTCTGACCTCCGACCATTGCGGGGTTTGTGCTGAAAGCAGGAGGGAGAATGAGAGGAGTAATACGAGCAGGAAAATATTTTTCATGGTTTTAGATATTGGAATTCCGGGGCAACAGATATCAATGATTTGATGGTTTTTTCCATCGGAAAGAATTGATCATGTGCTCCAAATCCCCCTTTAAAAATTCAATGACCGGAGCAAGTGAATCATTGTTGGGAACCATGTTGAAATAGAGGGCTCCCCTGACAAATTTCGAGATGCTGTCGGTCAGATAAAACTGATATGAAGAGGCAGCATCAGAGCCACGGATATCATAAACCAATCCATAAACATGATGTGCCCGGTCAACAAATTCACGCTGGGTGATGGCGTTGGCTTTGGGAATATGTTTGTTCACCATGGTATGTGCATCATCCAGATATTTCGCAAGATTTCCGTCAATCACCTTGTAGCTTACATGAAGGGTGGCGCAAAACGGTTTATACCGGATATTGATCCAATAGGGCTCTGCCATTTTACTATTGTCAGATTCAATAACTGCATAAACCGGGTACTCAAATGAAAAAGGAAAAGTGCTGTCGAAAGCCTGGTATTTCTGAACAGGCAGGTCAATGCGAAAATAACCCCTGGGTTTTGGCGTGTAGGTATCAGTGCAGGAGGAAACCAGCAACAGCAGGAGGAGAAGAGAGGGGAGAAATATTGGTCTCATATCAAAATAGCGAGGTAGCGAGGTAGCGAGGTAGCGAAATTTCGCCACCTCGCTGCTTAACTGCTGTTTAAAATGGAAGGTCATCCTCAGGCATGGGTGCCATCGATGTCTCTTCTTTGGGGGTCTCATGTGCTGGTGAACTGCCATTTGATTCATCCCTGCGCGGACCTCCGCCAAGCATCTGTATGGAATCGCCCAGGATTTCGTAGATAAATTTTTTCTGTCCCTCTTTATCTTCATATTCACGTTTGCGAATACGACCCTCAACATAAATGGTGTTGCCCTTTTTCAGGAAACGCTCGGCCACATCGGCCAGTCCGCGCCACAAGACGATGTTGTGCCACTCGGTGTGGGTGGTCTTCTCTCCGTCTTTTCCCTTGTATGTTTCGGTGGTAGCCAGCGTGAAAGCTGCTTTTTTTACACCGTTTTCGAAATTCTGAACCTCCGGATCCCGTCCCAGATTGCCGATCAAAATTACTTTGTTGACTCCAGTTGCCATGATGATTGAAATTTAAGTTAAAAACTCCGTGAACAAAAGTACTCATTTTTATGCTTAATCCGGTTTGAGGGCAAAAGGTGAATCATAAAACGGATATTTTTTTCATTTTTGAATTATTTTCCTCACTTTTGCATGAATCTACCGCTAACCATGTATAAAATTATCCGTGTAATTTTTGGAGTTCTTTTTCTGATCGGTGCTGTAACAACCATAACAATTGTCCGGATTAACCCTACTTCATTGATCCCTTCGCGATCGACCGTGACACGAGATGCAGGCACCTTGCCATGTTTGGGGCAGGGAGAGATTATCACCCAGGAGCTGATCGCCAGCAATGATTACTTCAATGGTTTTGATCTGATGTTTACCCATTCAGGCAGGACAAATACCAACCAGAATATCGTGCTGTTGCTTGATTCCAACTATAACATCCTTCACCAGGAAACTTTTTCATCCCTGGAGCTGAAAGAGGGTGGACTTTCAACATTTCTCTTTGAGAAACCTGTTTTTGTAGGAAAAGGAAACCGTATATACTTCTCTCTATATTCAATCAACGGAGATGCAAATAACTCCGCCTCCCCCTTAATCAACCCTGCCGATACATCCGGAAACTTGTATATTTCGAAAATTAACGGGAATGATATCATTGGTTCAATAAAGAATAAAACGAGGCATTATCAGGTCAGCCTGATGCTTCAAACTTACAAAACCCGGTACAGCCAGTTCTGGTTCATTAAAATCCTGCTGTATACCCTTGCGCTGATCATCTCTTTGGTCATCATCCTGTATTCCCGGATACAGACATACCTGGTAAGGATCAGGGTCTTTCCTGAATGGATATTCCTGTTCATCGCCCTGCCTTTTTCGGTTGCCTTTGCTTTCATCACCCCTCCCACACAGGTTCCCGATGAAGGGAGCCACTTTTTCCGGGCATTCGAACTCTCAGAATTCCAATTCTTCAACACAAATAAAACAATCCCGGTATCCCTGATAAAGCTTGACTCTACTTTTGGCTTCTTACGGGAAAAGGCCGCCAGAAAAATCACCTTTGACGCAATAACAAGCCAGGCAAAGCTCAGCCTCGAGCCTGAAAAAAGAGTTCCGGTCATCGCTCCCGACTACACAATCCCATACCTGCCGCAGGCCCTGGGCATTTTTATCGGAAAAGCTTTTGCCTCTTCGCCCCTTGTTTTGCTCTATTTTGGCCGGTTATTTAACCTGCTCGTTGCAATTGGACTCATCTTCTTTGCAATCAGGATAATCCCGGTTTTTAAATGGGCGCTCCTTATGGTGGCACTGATGCCTAAAACATTGTTCCTGTTTGGTTCCATCTCCTATGATACACTTACCATCAGCCTTTCATTTTTTGCCATGGCCATTTTCTTATTCTATGCTTATGCCTGTAAAAGGAACCTCGGCATAAAAGACCTGGCCCTGCTTGCTTTCATAGTCCTGCTGCTACTCTTTTGCAAACCACCCTTTTTCCTCATCGGGCTTCTCTTCTTTTTTATCCCCCCGAAAAAATTCGGATACCTGTACAAGTATGTCATGATTTCTATAGGCGTGGTTGCCATTGCATTGGTGGCCTATAAAGCGGGTCCTGCAGCGGTTAGTTACATTTCCGGCCATGGTTCAGCCATACAGGCCAAACCTGCAAGCCCTCCTCCGGCAGCCACTTCCCAGTCACTGATCAACCCTGAAGAACAATTGAATTACATCCGGAACAACATCCCGGGATACATCAGGATTATGCTTAACAGTGTATTTGTGGTCAAACGCTCCTACATTATTGATGGTTTTTTCGGATTACTTGGCTGGATTGATGTTGAACTACCCAAGATACTCATATACTCCTACCTGATATTTATGGTATTTGCCGCGCTCGTGTTATCAAAGGAAAATATAAAGGTAGGTATAGCAAAGAAAGCCCTGCTCGTTTTATTGCTGGCATTGGCGTTCGTGATCATCGCAACAGGCATGTACCTTTATGCCACCGGACCCGGCTGGCAATTGATATGGGGAATCCAGGGTCGCTATTTTATCCCGGTTGCACCACTTTTTTTCATGCTGTTTTACAACCAGTACTTCAACCCGAAACTTAACATCCTTTTCAGTCCGCGCCGTAAGGAGTACAGAAAAGCCAAACCGAAAGTCAAACCGGTCATCTTTGAGGAAATCCAGGAAAAAGAACGATTTTTCGACAAATCACTCTATCTTGTCATGGCTGGCGTCTGCACGTTTACACTGGCTTATGCTGTGTATATTACGATGGTGAGGTACTACAATATTTTGTAAATGCAGACAATGCAAGCAATGCAAGCAATGCAGACAATGCAAGCAATGCAGACAATGCAAGCAATGCAGACAATGCAAGCAATGCAAATAATGCAAATAATGCAAATAATGCAGGAATTAGGGAAAGGGGTTAAATTTGTAGTTTTACTTCGTTTTCAGTTGTTCAAAGCGCTTATGAATGGCAAATAAAAAGTACTATATTTTTGGAATTTGTTTCTTTATCCTGGCAATGTTTCTGCTCAGTCTTTATGCGCCAAAGCCTCCATTGCTTAGCATTACACAAACTTCGCGAAGCAAAAATCCCTATCTTGATGATGGATTTGTAAAAGGGATCATCTTAGTTCAGGAACTTAACGTTAAAAAAGAATATCTGAATGGATTTCAGATCCGTTATATAACAATGGAGCGGGAAAATACAAATTCCAACACTGTTGTTGTTTTAGACAGTCAAAACAATCTGATTTTTCAGGAAAAATTTTCTTCAAAGGAAATAGAGGACCGGAAATTTCATGATTTCCGGTTCAAGGAGAGCCTCAAAATTGGCAAAGGGAATAAAATCTCCATTTGTTTTATTTCAAAGGATGGCGATAGCGCCAATTGTGTACACGGTTTGTTTAATGCTGAATCCAAATTAGGGGCCTTATATGCCTGTGCGGAAGTTAATGATGATCTTATCAGTTCGGTAAATGGCAAAAAATACCCTTATCCCGGAGCAATAATGCTCAGGACTTACGAGTCGGACCATTCACTAACCACTTCCATCCGGAATTTATTATACTTCGTTGCATTTCTGGTTGCCATAGCGATATCTTTCTTTAAGAGGATTCAGCAATTTCTGACCAGAATTCACATCCGTCCGGAATATGTTTATTTAATTTTTGCAATCGTTTTTGGATCTCTGTTTGTGTTTCTGACTCCTCCGATGCAGGTGCCTGACGAGGGTTCACATCTGTCAAGAACAGTGGAATTGTCGGAATTCCAGTTCTCCGGGACCAAAAAATCAATCCCATCCTCCTTCATGATCATGGATTCGACACTGGGAAAGCTGCGTGCATATCCTGACGAACGAACAAGTAAGGATGAAATACGTGCATTGGCTAACGTAAAAATAAATCCGGATAAGCGGATGCCAAGTTCCGGTCCTGATTACGTTGTACCCTATTTTCCACAAGTTCTTGGTCTTTTCACCGGAAAGATATTCAGTTCGGCACCTCTTGTATTGATGTATTTCGGGCGGCTTTTCAATCTGCTGTTTTCCGTTTTGCTGATATTTCTTGCTATCAGAATAACCCCGTTCTCAAAATGGATTTTCTTTTTACTGGCACTGATGCCGAAAACCCTGTTTTTGATGGCCTCCCTCTCTTACGATGCATTCGTCATCAGCAGCTCTTTCCTGCTTACAGCCATGTTTCTGTACTATGCCTTCAATTCCGATAAAGTGCTAAAATGGAAGGATATCGGTATGTTGTTTTTCGTATGGCTGCTGCTGGCGTTATGCAAACCTCCTTACTTCATCCTTGGTTTTCTTGTCTTCATCATTCCGTTCCGGAAAATGAGGTTCCTTTCGAAATACCTGATAATTTTTTCAGCAATTGTGGTTACCGCGCTGTTGGCTTATGGGGTTTTCAAGAAACCTGCAGAGATGTTTTTGATAGTCCCACTGAGCCGTCATGTGTCCCGAAAGTTTTTCAACATTCAGCGGGGCACTGCAGATATAATCATAAAAAGGTTTGTCGTAGGTAAAGTCAAAGCCCTGTTGCTGGAGTTCCCATTCCTTGTTCCAGTAGGATTCAGCAAGAAAAACAAACTCGGGGTGACGGTCTTTGACTGCAGCGATTGCATCAGCCCAGAATTCTTTGGTCATGGCACCGCCCAGATTGCTCCATGTAGTGTTGAAAACGCTTTTTAGAATAAGCATCGCAACATCGCAACGGACTGCATCGCAGAGTGAGCTTATTTTGAAAAGGTTTTCTTGCATCATCTGGTGAGTTTCAGGTCTTGCGTAGTTGAGTTGCAGGGTGTCAGTCCATGGCGCAAAATAAGGATCTTTACCATAGGCAAGATATTCGTCTTTTTTATATTCGAATCCGGCTCCGGGGTCATGACTTTGTTCTTCAATCGATATTGGAATAAAAAACTCAGGATGTTCTGGGAGCCATTCATTGTCAAGAGCAAGATGATTAGGCACAAAGTCGAGCATAAGTTTTATGCCGAGCTTATTGAGTTTCTTGCGGAATAGAAGCAGCTCATCTTTTCCGCCAAGTGCCTCATGGACATCATACGATGGAATCGAGTATGGAGACGACACAATATCCTCTGGTTTCACCATTGGAATGTGTTCAAGGATTGAAGTTCTGAGGCCTGGATGTCCTGTAGCAATTGCCTTACTGTACTGACTGGGTTGCCAGACACCCATAAGCCAAACAAAGTCAAAACCGCAGAGCGAAAAGAAGTTGAACTCTTCTTCGGGAATATTCCCGAGGGTTATTGGTTTGTTATGGTTATTCGTCAGTTTTTTCAGCCAGATTCTGGTATTGATTTCGTAAACAAGAGGGAACATTACAAGGATCGTTTCGTTGGGTAAGGTTTGGGGACAAATATAGCAACTCTTCAATTCAAAAGAAGCAGGTTTGTGTCTTAACCTGGGAGAAAAGGGCACAATAGGAGAAAGGAAGAGCAAAAACTCGACATAGCATTCGAGGATGCAGGGGATTTGTAAAAGGGGGAAAGTTATGCGAAATTCATGCTGGAGATTTTGGCGCTGCAAGGGAATACGGCGGGTGCGCTTAATTAGTTAACGGGTATTCATACGTTTTGACGGATTTTTTGAATGATCTTAATGATGTGCAGCACAATGCTGTGATTGCTACTGCAGGACCTGTGATGGTACTTGCCGGAGCGGGTTCCGGTAAGACGAGGGTGATTACGTACCGCATTGCATATCTGATCAGAAATGAGGGGATTGCTCCTGAAAATATCCTTGCACTGACATTTACAAACAAGGCCGCCGGTGAAATGCGGCACAGGGTTGATACCCTGCTCCACCAGGGCAGTTCAAGAGGCTTGTGGATAGGTACATTTCATTCAGTATTTGCGCGTCTTCTCCGCAGTCATATTCACCAGCTTGGTTATGACCGTAATTTTTCAATTTTTGATTCTGATGACAGTAAAAGCCTGATCAGGCAGTCCATGGCTGAACTGAGTATTTCCGCCGATGCCGTCCCTCTCAATACAGTTCAGGGACTTATCAGCAGGGCGAAAAACAGTTTTATTCTTCCTGCAGAGTTTCATAGAAATGCTTCAGACTATAACCAGCAGAAAGTATCACAAATCTACGAGTTGTATACCAGAAAACTGAAGGACAACAATGCCCTTGATTTTGACGATCTGCTTATAAAGCCTATTGAGTTGTTCAATGCGCGCCCTGAAATACTTGCAAATCTTCAGGAATCGTTCCGTTACATCATGATTGATGAGTATCAGGATACTAATCGGGCCCAATATCTGGTTGCAAAAATGCTTGGAGCAAAGCACCGCAATATTTTTGTGGTGGGTGATGACGCCCAGTCGATTTATTCCTGGCGAGGTGCAGATATTTCAAATATCCTGAATTTTCAGGATGACTATCACGATGCACTTACCTTTAAACTTGTCGAAAATTACCGCAGCACAGGTACCATACTCAAGGCTGCAAATAGTATAATCAGTCGTAATCAACGCCAGATTAAAAAAGAGTTGATTTCGCATAAGGAGCACGGAGAGCCTTTGACGCTTATCGAGGCATACAACGAGCGGAATGAAGCTGAGAGAATTGGAGAGCATATCCGCACGATGCGTTTGAAGCAGGACTATGAATATAGAAGCTTTGCTGTTTTTTATCGGACCAATGCACAGTCCAGGGTGCTTGAGGATGTGATGAGGCAGACCAAAATTCCATATAAGATTTTTGGAAGTGTCTCTTTTTACAAGCGTAAAGAGATTAAAGACGCAGTCGCCTACCTACGTTTTATTCTTAACGAGCGTGATAATGAATCGCTTTTGAGAATTATTAATTTTCCGCCAAGAAAAATAGGGGATATCAGTATCGGCAAGCTTAAAGAATATGCCGAAGAAATGGGTATAACCTTATATGAAGCTATTCAACGGGCTGAAGAAGGTGGCTTTCAGGCGCGTTTGGTTAATGCCTTGAGTTCATTCTGCCGGGTTATTGAAACTCTACGGGAGATGTCAGAGAGCGGGACAGTGTATGAAGTGCTGAGTGAACTGTTCAGTTTGACCTCGATACCGTTGTTGCTTCAGGCGGAAAATACTCCCGAGTCTCTCGCCAGGCATGAAAACCTTCAGGAACTTCTCTCGATGGCACGGGATTTTTCGGATCATAACCCGGACAATGGTTCGCTTGGGGATTTCCTTGAGAATATTTCTCTTGCTTCTGATTATGAAGAAACTCAGGATTCTGATAATTACGTCTCTTTGATGACGGTTCATGCAGCCAAAGGACTTGAGTTTCCAGTGGTTTTTGTTACGGGACTTGAGGAAAGACTTTTTCCTTTGCATTGTTATGAACCTGACGAACTTGAAGAAGAAAGACGGCTTTTTTATGTGGCGGTAACAAGGGCACAGGATAAGTTATTTCTTTCATGGGCACAGAGCCGCTATCAGTATGGTCAGCCGCATTATTGTCTTAAATCGATGTTTATCGGAGAAATAGATACTTCGATTGTTCAGACAGAAAGCGGAGTTTTGCTTTCAGATCGTCCGGAGAAAGAAAAAACCACAGGAGGAGTATCAACGTTATCGAGAGGATATCAGCAAAAAATGTCAACACCTTTGCCTGCAGGGGATCAGTCGAAGTCGTCCAAGTCTGGATTGCGGGCAGGAGCAATGGTGCATCACGCTCTTTTTGGCCCTGGAACCGTGGTAGATGTTCAGGGAACAGGTTCAAAGCAGAAAGTAAGGATAACTTTTCGTAATACAGGGGAGAAGACCCTTATGGTACAGTATGCAAATCTTAAAATTCAGCAGTAAATATTTTATTACAGTCAGTGCGCTTTATCCTTAAATGTTCAAGTGTATGAAGATCCTTTTTGGGGTTCAGGGAACGGGAAATGGTCATATCAGCCGCAGTCGGGAACTCGTACGAAAGCTTAAGGAAGAAGGCCATCAGGTTGATGTGATCATCAGTGGAAGAAAAGAAGAAGATCTGAAGGAGATAGAAATTTTCGAACCTTACCGGGTCATGAAAGGGATGACGCTGGTCACCTATAAAGGGAAGCTGAATTATATCGATACCATGTTTCAGCTTGATCTTGTAAGGCTCATGTCGGATATTCTTATGCTCGAAACTGCAGGTACGGATCTGATTATAACTGATTTTGATCCTATCACTTCTATGGTGGCAAGAATTAGAAATATTCCTTCCGTAGGTTTTGGTCACCAGTACGCTTTCAGGTATGACGTGCCTATGGCGAAAGGAAATCTTTTCGAAAAATATACGTTACTGAACTTTGCTCCGTCTCGTTATAATGCGGGACTTCATTGGAACCATTTCAATCAGCCCGTTTTTCCTCCTGTTATACCCGCATCACTTTATGATAAAACTGCAGGTACGATTATAAAAGAGAAAATTCTTGTGTATCTGCCGTTTGAAGAAGTGGAGGATGTTGCAGCCTTTGTTGCATCATTTGATGGGTATGAGTTTTTTATTTATGGTAAGGTGACCCAGAGTCATGACGAAGGTCATCTTCATTATAGAGGGTATTCTCGCGATGGATTTCTCAATGATCTCATGGAATGCAGCGGTGTTGTCTGTAATGCCGGATTTGAGTTGCCCGGGGAGGCTCTCTATCTCGGAAAGAAGCTGCTGCTAAGGCCTCTAGATGGGCAGATTGAGCAGGAATCCAATGCTCTTGCTATGGAACAGCTAGGGTATGGTATGGCAACACATAGCCTCGACCATAATATTCTGGCCGACTGGTTGCAGAAGCCATGCAGAGAGCCATTACGATATGCAAGAACCGTAGATTATATCGCAGAATGGATCGGTAGTGGCCAATGGGATCAACTTTCCAGGTTTACTGAAGCGGCATGGAGTGAAAAGTCATAATAATAACAAATCATGCATTTCAGGGATATTGTAACGAAGAGCCGGAGTTACCGGCGATATGATAGCAGGGTGCCTGTTACTGAAGATACAGTGAGGGATCTTATTGAATTATCCTGCTATGTACCTTCGCAAAAAAACCTTCAGCCGCTGAAATATATTCCTGTTTCTGAGCCTGCAATGGTGGATGCTCTTTTTCCAGCTCTTTCATGGGCAGGGTATCTTGCCGATTGGCCGGGCCCTTCTGATGGAGAACGTCCTGCCGCATATATCGTTATGCTTGGAGACCACTCTATCAGTACTGACTTCGGGTGCAGCAGCGGCATAGCGGCACAAACCATTCTTCTTGGAGCTGCAGCTTCCGGCATCGGCGGATGCATAGTTGCAACGTTAGATCGTCCGGCAATACAGCAATTGCTTGCAATTCCTGATGGGTTTTCAATTATAATGGTTATTGCTCTCGGGAAACCGATAGAAACTGTTGTAATTGACCAGATGTCGCCAAACGATTCAGTCCGGTATTTCAGGGATGCGCACGGTATTCATCATGTTCCAAAAAGGACGCTGGATGAAGTTCTTATGAAGTTTCATTAACCGACGGATGTTTGAGGATTGATGATCCGTATTAACGAATTGCTTCGGGCTTATCATCAGGGTTTTTTTCCGATGTCTGACCCCGGTGACGGAAAGGTTTATTGGTGTCAGCCCTACAAAAGAGCTATTGTGCGCCTTGATGCCTATAGGCCGTCGCGAGATGTATTAAGGCTTAAAAGAAAGCAGGAGTTCAGTGTTACGTTTGATAAAAAGTTTGAGGGAGTGATAAGAGGCTGTGCAGCTCCTCGAAAAAATGAAGGTGAAACCTGGATTTCAGATGAGATTATAGAAGCATATATTAAACTTTTTGAGCTTGGTCTTGCTCATAGTGTTGAAAGTTGGTATGAGGGCGAACTTGTTGGCGGTTTGTATGGGATCGCTTTGGGAGGGGCATTTTTTGGTGAGTCAATGTTTTTCCGTCGTTCCTATGCATCACAGATAGCATTTGATTTTCTTGTGGTTCATTTGATGCAGAAAGGTTATGTATTGCTTGATGCTCAGATTATGAATCCCCATCTCAAGAAACTTGGTGCCATTGAGATCGATCATGAGGAGTATATGGCGCTGCTTTCCGATGCGTTGAGTGAAAAGATTGTTTTTCTCTAAGCAGAGGAAAAATAGTACTATAAAAAACGATAGTATTTTCCTTTCGAAGAGGGAATGCCTTTTAGGATTATTGACCTTTAACAGAGGAGTTTTTTATGTTGTCCAGGGACTTAACTGAAAGTCAGTCACAGACCAGAGTCATTATTTATTCAGGAAAAGGTGGTACAGGAAAAACCACTATTTCATCTTCCACAGCGGTTTCATTGGCAAGGCAGAACAAGAAAGTGCTGATCATGTCATCTGATCCTGCCCATTCGCTTTCTGACGTTTTTAATACCCGTATCAGCCGTAACGATCCCCAGAAAATTGAGCATAATCTTTATGGTCTCGAGGTTGATACCGTGTATGAGCTTAAAAAAAATATGTCCGGGTTCCAGAAGTTTGTTTCTGCGTCATATAAAAACAAGGGTATTGATAGTGGAATGGCTACCGAGCTGACCACTCAGCCGGGTCTTGATGAGATTTTTGCATTAAGCCGCCTGCTTGATGAGGCTCAGTCAGGTAAATGGGATGCTGTTGTTCTTGATACCTCTCCAACAGGCAATACTCTTCGACTTCTTGCTTACCCTGAGATTATTATCGGCGGTAATATGGGCAAGCAGTTTTTCAAGCTTTATAAAAGTATGTCGTCGCTAGCCCGCCCTTTGAGCGGGAAATCTATTCCTGATGACGACTTTTTTAATGAAGTGAATGTGCTTCTCAAGCAGATGGAGGATATCAACAAGTTTATTCTCAGTCCCGAGGTTACGTTCAGGCTTGTTCTTAATCCGGAAAAACTGTCAATTCTTGAAACGAAGCGGGCATATACTTTTGTGCACCTTTACGGGATTAATGTTGATGGTATTATCATTAACAAGATTCTTCCCACATCCAAGACGGTCGGAGAGTATTTTGAGTTTTGGGCTGATTTGCACAGTAAATATTTGATGGAAATTGACAACTCCTTTTATCCTACTCCGGTTTTCAGATGTCATCTTCAGAGAACAGAGCCTATAGGGACAGACGCTTTGCATGAAATCAGCAAACTGGTTTTTGGCGAGCAGACTCCCGACAAGATTTTTTATTCCGGAAAAAATTTCTGGATTGAAAGCAAAAAAAATGCTGTTACCGAAGATCACAGGGAAGTTCTATGTATAAAGATACCCTTTCTCAAAGATGCTGAAGATGTCGTTGTCGATCGAATGGGAACCGATATAGTAGTTACAGTGGATAGAGCTCAGAGGATTATTACTCTTCCAAGGGCCTTGTACAGTCTGGAAATGGAAGAGTATATCAGAGAGGATAATCTTTTACGGGTAGTATTCAGAGAGTTGCCGGTTGAAAAGGAAGATATGGAGTTGAGTGTTAATAAAAATATGCTCGACAAGCTTCGTTCAATGAGGCGGGTTAAGCTGTAGAATGCACTTCGCTCGGTATTCTGTAGAAAAATTCAGGGGAAACAGTTTAAGTTTTCAAGGTAATCTTGTATCTTAAACGTTTAAAATGTTGAGTTAACGGGGATTTACCCCAGTCTTTGTTAAAGAATCAGCTAATATCATGTCCGAGAAAGCGCACTATGGTTTGTTGAAAGGGAAAAAGGGAGTCGTTTTCGGCCCGCTTGATGAAAGCAGTATTGGCTGGCAGATTGCGTTGCATGCATACAGGGAAGGCGCTCAAATCGCTATTTCCAATGTTGCAGCCGCATTGCGTTTCGGTAATATCGATGAACTATCGGCATTATGTGGTAACGCCCCAATGATTGTTTGTGATGCTTCTAAAAATGAAGATGTCGACAACTGTTTCAAAGAACTCAAGGAAAAATTAGGTCCTGTCGATTTTATCGTTCACTCCATCGGAATGTCACAGAATATTCGTAAGCAAATGCCTTATGAAGATCTCAATTACGAGTGGTTTATGAGAACCCTAGATGTTTCAGGATTGTCGTTACACCGTCTGGTATCCTATGCATTAAAGAACGAAGCGATCAATGATGGCGGAAGCATTCTTGCTCTTTCATATATAGCTTCGCAGAGAAATTATTGGTCATATTCTGATATGGGAGATGCTAAGTCTTTACTTGAATCCATCGTTCGAAGCTATGGGCCAAGACTTGCAAGACATCGTGTCCGTATCAATACAATATCACAAAGCCCAACCTATACCAAAGCAGGAAGCGGTATCCCTGGGTTTGAGAAAATGTATGAGTATAGTGATCTTATGTCTCCTCTCGGTAATGCATCTGCGGAGGAGTGTGCTGAATATTCCATGACCATCCTCAGTGATCTTTCGCGAAAAGTTACGATGCAGAACCTGTTTCATGATGGCGGCTATAGTTCAATGGGTGCTACCATTCCCATGATTAAGCTTGCTCATGAGGCTCTGAATGACAAAGAGCTTGCGGATCGAGTTGGGCTTGATGAGTACAGTCCCTCCTAGTGAGTCGTCGGGGAACCAAACAGTAGCAGGTTCCCCCTGATTTTAACATTTATCAGCAGGAGTCGCGCTATTAAGATAATGGTCGTGATATTTTTTCGCCTGCAGTAACACTCGCATTTTACCCTGCCAACAACGACTAACTTAATGTTATGAGTTGTTGGTTTGAGTTGTTCAGAGGGAGGCTTGTCATCATGGTATTCGTCGGGTATTCTCCGATCTGGATCGTTTGGTGTGAGGGCTTCTTACTTTTGAGTATCGATATTAATTAATTTTTTTTACAAATACTTAAAACGACTAACGAGATGGCAAAAACAGCAAAAATCATTTATACCAAAATCGATGAGGCACCGGCTCTCGCCACCTACTCCCTTCTCCCTATTTTAAACGGATTTGCCAAGGGTACCGGGGTAGCCTATGAACCTAAAGATATCTCTCTTGCTGGAAGAATTATTGCCAATTTCCCTGATAATCTCACACCAGACCAGAAAATTCCCGATTATTTGGCCGAATTAGGAGCACTTGCCTTAACTGCTGAAGCAAATATTATCAAGCTGCCCAATATAAGCGCATCCATTCCTCAGCTGAAAGCGGCCATCAAAGAGTTGCAGGATCAGGGGTACAAGATCCCTGATTATCCGGAGGCCCCGGCCAATGATGCCGAAAAAGAGCTTCAGACAAGATTTGCAAAAGTTCTCGGAAGTGCTGTCAACCCTGTATTGCGCGAAGGAAATTCTGATAGAAGAGCTCCGCTTTCTGTAAAACAGTTTGCCAAAAAACACCCGCATAAAATGGGCGCTTGGAGCCCGGATTCAAAATCACATGTAGCAGCTATGACCTCCGGCGATTTTTATGGAAGTGAAAAATCCGTCACCATGGAGAAGGCTTCAACAGTAAAAATCGAGTTTGTAGACAGCAATGGAAAAAGTGTTGTATTGAAAGAAGCAACCCCACTCTTGCAGGGTGAAATTATTGATACTTCGGTCATGAATGTTCGCTCACTTCGGCGCTTTTATGATGAGCAGATTGCAGATGCAAAAGAGAGTGGAGTACTGTTGTCCCTGCACCTGAAAGCGACGATGATGAAGGTTTCAGATCCTGTCATGTTTGGTCATGCTGTTACAGTTTATTACAAGGATGTTTTTGAAAAACATGCCGCAGTCGTTAAAGAACTTGGAGTGAACGTCAATAATGGTCTGGGTGATCTTTATGCAAAAATCCAGAAGCTGCCTGAAGCCCTTAAAGCAGAAATAGAGGCTGACATCAAGGCTGTATATGATAGTCGTCCTCCGCTCGCTATGGTTGATTCGGACAAAGGGATTACAAACCTGCATGTGCCGAATGACATTATTGTAGATGCGTCAATGCCTGTGGTTATTCGCGATTCAGGTAAGATGTGGGGACCGGACGGAAAGCTGAATGATACAAAAGCAATGATTCCAGACAGGTGTTATGCATCGATGTATCAGGCGATTATCGAAGATTGTAAACAACATGGTGCATTCGACCCTGCAACAATAGGTAGTGTTCCAAATGTTGGGCTTATGGCGCAGCAGGCGGAAGAATATGGTTCACATAATAAAACCTTCATTGCAACTGGAAGTGGTACAGTCAGGGTTGTTAATGAATCTGCAGAGATTTTGCTTGAGCAGAAAGTCGAAGAGGGAGATATTTTTAGAATGTGCCAGGCAAAAGATGCTCCTATCCGTGACTGGGTTAAACTGGCGGTTCACAGGGCAAAAATAACGGGAGCTCCTGCTATTTTCTGGCTTGATTCAAAAAGGGCTCACGATGCTCAGATTATCAATAAGGTTAATCGTTATCTGAAGGATCATGATACCACCGGATTGGATATTCGTATTCTCACCCCGGTTGACGCCATGAATTTTTCTTTGGAACGTTTCAGAGCAGGCAAAGATACCATATCTGTCACAGGTAATGTTCTGCGTGACTATTTGACCGATCTGTTTCCAATTATTGAACTAGGTACCAGTGCAAAAATGCTTTCAGTTGTTCCTCTTATGAACGGAGGAGGTTTATTTGAAACTGGTGCAGGTGGTTCAGCTCCAAAACATGTTCAGCAGTTTCAGAAAGAAGGCTATCTTCGTTGGGACTCTTTGGGAGAATTTTCTGCTATTACCGCTTCATTGGAACATGTCGCTGAAGCTTGCAATAATGATAAAGCCAGGATTTTAGCAGAGACACTTGATCAGGCAATTGGGAAATTTCTTGATAACGATAAATCTCCTGCCCGAAAAGTAGGTCAGATTGATAATAGAGGAAGCCATTATTATTTGGCACTTTATTGGGCACAGGCACTGGCCCTGCAGGCGAGTGATGATGAACTTCAAACACGTTTTACAGCAATCGCTAAGCACTTAGGTGATAATGAGTCAAAAATCAATGAAGAACTGATTGCGGCTCAAGGCAAACCGGTGGATTTAGGCGGTTACTATCATGTCAATGAAGAACTCACAACAAAAGCTATGCGTCCAAGTCCAACATTGAACGCGATTGTTGACGCGATCTAAAAAGATAATATGTTCCATAACGAATAAAGCCTGGATTGTTCCGGGCTTTATTCGTTTATGGGACGTTAAGGTTGATCAGTCCAGGCGTATAGAAAAGCGCCCTTGTTAAGTTTTTGTATTACATCCTCAAGATCGTGTGAAGATATCACAAAGCATCCATTACTTCTGCCTATCATTGGACCGTTGAAAGTTACAAGGTTCATAAGTATAAATCCCCACGACACATACTGAGCCGAATGCAAAACAATATCACGTTTGGATGCGTTACTGTTCAACGTTATATCAAGCCCCCCGAGACGTAAAGCTTTTCCATGGTCGCCAGTATATATGTCGAGGATTTTGAACAACCCAAGGGAGCTCATGTTTGAATTGATGGTATTTGAGAATTGTCTTGCATAGAGGTCGCCTGAATGAATTCCATGTGATACCCGATAAAATGATCTTTCCTTTGTTTTAAGGTCAATAAGAACCATACGTTTCAGGTAGGAGGGTTTGGAGTAATCTACCACAGCGAGAAAATGAGGATGCTCCTCTGGATGATCTATTTGATATGATGCAAGCGCCGAAATTGCTGCATCACAGGCTTTCGGAGAAACTTTTTCCTGGAGCAACCCCCAACTTGAAAAGAGAGTCAGAAGCAGAATAAGGAGAGCTCCACCTTTCAGAACTTGAGCATTCATGGTGATTGTTGAAGAAATGTTCCATTCTGGTATTCCTTAAATGCTTGTGCTATTTCGGATTCTGAGTTCATCACGATAGGACCACGCCAGGCGATTGGTTCGTTGAGCGGTTTGCCGGATATAAGTAAAAAACGTACAGAATTATCTTTTGTACGTATCGTCAGCTCATCACCATCCCCAAAAAAAATCAGGGTTTCATTCTCAAGAAACTGACTACTCTTGCTATCGCAGGAACTGGCTTGTTCGGTGTATGATGAGAATAACTCATTAGGTTGGCCGAATAATACTTTCCCGGCAATGATATAGGCGAATGCCGTGTGCCCTTGAGGCAGGTAATGAGTATAGCTGATATTTGGAGGTACTGTTATATCAAGATATTGTGGATCAATGGCGACATCTCTCACAGGTCCATGAGTTTCGTCAATACTTCCGCAGATTATTTTGATACCTACTCCGTTTTCCAGATAAAGGTTTGGAATCTGATCTGCAGTTATGTCCCTGTAGCGAGGTTTATTCATTTTTTGGGATGCCGGCAGGTTTGCCCAAAGCTGAAATCCTCCCATGACTCCGTTCGTGTTGCCAAACGGCATTTCCTGATGAATAATCCCGCTTCCGGCTGTCATCCACTGAACCGCACCACTCTTTATCACACCATGGTTTCCTAAACTGTCTTTATGTTCAACACTGCCTTCAAGCATATACGTGATAGTCTCAATACCCCGGTGCGGATGCCAGGGAAAACCTTTCAGGTAGTCTGCTGGTTTGTTAGATCGAAAATCGTCAAGGAGTAGAAAAGGGTCGAAAAGAGGAACCTCTGAAAAGCCAAAAGCTCGTTTGAGGTGTACACCTGCACCTTCAAGAGTGGGTGTGCTCTTAAAAATGTGTCTTATGAGTCTCTGGGTAGCCATTTTAGTTTTAAAAATTTAAGAAAAGCAGCTTGAAAAGTGGGTGACAAAAACATTGTTACCAGGAACAACTCATGATTTTGAAAAAAAACCGACCAGTTAATAAAAGTATGTATGGTAACATTGGTCCCGTATTGCGTAGTTGTATTGTAAAATAGAAAGGTTATCCAGGTATAAAGTGCGTTCAGAATTATTTTTACTTGATGTTACGATTTATTGAAAGAAAATGGTCAAGTCCTGCGTAGTAGTATTCAGGAAGCGGGATAATCCTGATTCCAATAAACTAACAAACTCAAACTATACTCAAATGAGAAAGAATCTTATCGCTGGCGTAATCGTTTCACTTGCAATGACCGGAATTTTTGGTGGCGTTTC
>CAIYES010000282.1 GCA_903925275.1 uncultured Bacteroidales bacterium | reverse complement strand
TTGATCCTGATACAGGTTTTGTGTCAGGAGATAACGGAAGCATCCTGAAGACAACTGATGGGGGTGCGACCTGGACTAAATTATCAAGCGGAACATCAAATTACCTGTCTTCTCTATATTTTTCCGATGCCAGTCATGGTTATGCAGTGGGCGATGGCGGGCTTATCCTGAAAACAACAGATGGCGGTATAAACTGGGCAGCTGTTCCAAGCGGCACATCAAATACTTTAAATGCTGTGTGTTTTACGGATTCTGATACAGGATATGCCGCCGGAGGAGCCGGTACTATAATAAAGACCATTAATGGTGGGATAACCTGGGTCGCATTATCAAACGGAATTAGTTCCTTTTTACAATCGGTTTTTTTTCCAAATACCGCAACGGGATATGCAGTGGGCGAAAATGGACTTATCCTGAAAACAACCGACAGCGGCCTAAACTGGGCTGTATTAAGGAGTGGAACACCTAACAATTTAACGTCTGTATTTTTCCTTGATGCTCATACAGGGTTTGTGGCAGGAGATTGTGGTACAATTTTAAAAACCACCAATGGTGGAGGATGGGGGGCAGGAATTGATGTTAGCTCATTCTCCGCCAAACCGGTCATGATTTACCCCAACCCGGCATTTAATTATATAACGATCATGACCGCATCCCTGCATAATGTTCATTTATCCATAATGGATCTTAACGGTCAGATACGCATTGCCGGACAGCTTGCCGGTTTTACGTCTAAAATAGACATCCGCAGTCTGAAAAGCGGGGTTTATTTTGTGAAACTGGTAGGAGCTGAAGGAATACAGGTGGGAAAGATCATAAAAGAATGAACGCCTGTTCACATGGTTTATGCTTACAGAGGTTGTTATGATAATAAGGCAAATACCGCAGGAAGAGACGTATTGAGATTGATGTGAATTTCAATTATCTTTGCAAAAACAGTCTTATGCAACAGCATATTCCTGAATCTTCCATAAACATCGTTCCTATTCTGGCTCAGTTTAAAAACCGGGCACAGGGGATTTATGGCCGGAAATTGAAGAAGGTAATATTATATGGGTCCTATGCAAGGGGTTTGGCCAGGCAAGATTCTGATATCGATCTGATGATCGTACTTACAGAAATGGAATCTGCTTTTACTGAGATTGAACGATTGAATGATATAAAATTCAGTATTGGTCTTGAGAATGACATCTTCATCTCTACAAATCCTGTTTTAGAAGAAACATTTATCCACTCTACATTGCCGATTTTTAAAAACGTAGCCAGGGATGGTATCGAAGTATGAACGAAAATGTTGTTGTTTTTCTTGACAAGGCTTTTGAGTGTCTGGCTGATGCTACTGCATTACTGGAGAAGAATCGATATACTGCCACCCTTTCAAGAAGTTATTATGCCATGTTTCATGCAGCACAGGCTGCATTGATTTCACAAGGAATTGAGGCATATACGCATACAGGCGTCAATGTTCAGTTTCAAAAAACCTTTGTGAAAACCGGGAAATTCCCCCTTGCATTTGGGAAGACCTTCTCGAAAATTCTTGATCAGCGATTAAAGAGTGATTATGAAATCGGGTTCAAGGCTTCTCCTGATGATGCAAAACATACTTTTGATGAAGC
>CAIYES010000281.1 GCA_903925275.1 uncultured Bacteroidales bacterium | reverse complement strand
CCAGGGTTCGAATCCCTGTCTCTCCGCATGCAAAATGCTTACAAACCCCGAAAAAACCAAGTTCGGGGTTTTTTTTTGCCACATTGCAGTTGACTGAAGTCAACGGCAATAGTGGCAAGTCAGCAGCTCCGAAAAATAATATATTGTATAATTGATCTAAAATCGAAATTCTTTTTTAATTTTGGCTTTGAAATCTTTAAGACATTGATTTCCAAAACATAACATTGTTAACTTAATAACGATTGAAAATGAGAAACATCTACACAAAAAGTATGGTATTGCTGATGGTATTGGCACTGCCAATGGGCTTCCTTTCTGGATGCAAATCAAGTAAAAGTGCGGTTTCCGTTAAATCGCCACCTGATGAACAGGAGGTTGTGAGGTACTGTTATGGTCCGGAATACAATTCGGATAAGGAACATTTCCGTGCCAGTGCAACAGGTGAGAGCATGGACCAGATGATGTCGGAGAAAAAAGCTGTGACTGAAGCACGCTCAAAGCTCGCTGCACAGATCGAAACATTGGTTAAAACCGTGACCGACAGTTACGGAAAATCAACTGAGGTAAATAAAAAAGAAGAAATGCTTGGCCGCTACGAAACATTGACCCGCGAGGTAGTGAAACAAAAATTAAGTGGTACCATCGAAATCTGCAACAAACAAACCAAAACCAAGGAAGGGAATTATAAAACATATTGTACCATCGAATTGGCTGGCAATGATGTATTGAGCGCACTTAACAACAGGCTCTCCAGCGATCAGGTTCTGAAAGTTGACTACAATTACGAAAAATTCAAAAAAACTTTTGATGATGAGATGAATAAGATGGATACTCCAAAGTAATCCATGATTTAGTTATTGGTACATTTTGGTTAGGTAAAAACGGGGAGGCCGGATATGATGACTTTTGTTAGACTTGGTTTAAAAATGCTACGGAATCATCATAACCGGCTTCTTTTTTTGTTTTTTTTAACCCTGTTGGTTATTCCTGCCGTGAGGTCACAAACTAATACGGCCATTTCACGCGATTTTGACAAAGAGATGGTAATTTATAAGACTGACAACACCGATTCTACCTTACGGCCAACTTCGCTCAGTAAAATACCGGCCTGGATGAATTCACGATTTCCCGAACAAGGAGACACCCTGTATGTTTTTGGAATTTCAGATCCCGGACTGAATGATACCATTGCCCGCCAACAGGCGATTTTTCGGGGTATGGCGCTTGGCGCTATGGCCAAGGTAACTGACTGTGAGCATTTTTCTGATTTTTATAGCCAGGCGAAAGGGTCAGGAACCGATTCGAAATATGAAGAAATCTATCGCTTTTCCGCTGATTTTTCCGGAAAAAGTATGACCCCGGTCATACTCAACGACACAATCCTGTCAAGTTCTGAAGCGATTGTCCTTCTGGGTATTCCTGCAAAAAGCATCCACAGTTCCCGTAAGAAAAATATGCGGATTGAAGCTGTGCTTTATAATAATGAAGCGGATATCATGTATGGAAATAAAATGTCGAGAAAGGTTGACATTAATATCCTGAAACGAGACAGCAATGAAAAGATCATCATCGATGGCAGTTATTTTTACCAGATGAACGGAAGAGCTACGGATATGCGGTGCTTGTTTCCTCAAAGTCAGGCTGTTTATGACCGGTATGAGTTTTATTACAACGACAGGGCTTCCACGCATCAAACCGACAGTTCCGGTGTTTCTGGAACTACTTGCAAACAAGGACTCTGGATTGCTTACGTCAGCGAGATACTTGAATATCTGTCGATGCAAACCAAAATGTTAAGCAATGAATCACAGGTTTTAAGGGATAAAACGGAAGACGCTACTGTCGAAATCTTAAGAGAGAGATCGCGTACCCGGCTTTTATGGAAAATCGGTGATATTGATATTCATGACAATAAAATGCGCGTCAATTTGACTATTTCAACATATTAAACCCTCCCAGGATGAACACTATAAAGAAGTTATTTTTTTTCTTGATGCTGTTTACCATTTCAACCGTCATAGAAGCTCAGACATACGAAGAGTGGCTGAAACAGGAACAGTCAAATTTTAACCAATTCAGGGTTGAACAAGAGAAAATGTTGCAGGAAATGCGGGATGACTATGCCAATTATGTTAAGCAACACGACAAGGAATATTCCGATT
>CAIYES010000280.1 GCA_903925275.1 uncultured Bacteroidales bacterium | reverse complement strand
TGATATCGTCAAAATAATCATCAAAATCAATGTTTGCATTCTCAATAAAGAGGATTTTGGTTTCTTTTATATTTGTGATCCTGTCAAGCGCAAGAGTCCAGAGTCTATCAGCCGCCGGATTATGGCCAAATACGAACCATCTGTTGTTATATTGTTTTAGGTAATATGGGTGTATTTCCAGTGAAGACGCTTCTGCGGATTTAAATGCTTTGTATTTGACCAGTAAAACTTTTTTAAAGCTGATGGCATCAAAGAAGACACCCAAATATTCCATCCCAGTAAGATATTCATTACTATCGAAACTGATAAAATCTTGTTGCCACGGCTTAAGATGCAAAGTCTTTTCCAGTTTGGCAATGATTTCATTCATCCATTCGAACTGTGGTATTCCTTTGATTCTTGCAAAAATCGAAAGCGCCGACCGAACCTGGTTAAGTTCCTGTTCATTTAAAGGTTGGTTATTAATGGAGTACTTTAAATCGGCATACCGGTAATATTCCTTTCTGCCAAAACCGATCCTCTCGAGTGGAATTGACCATCCCTGGGGGCTTTCCATAAAACTGATATCCATAAAAAGCTGTCGTCTCTGAATACCCTTTGAGTTTGGATCAAGTTCAAATAGGGCCTTATTGCACTCATCCAGAAGGTCTTGCCAAAAATACATTCTACCCGGGTTCCGGAAGCACCTATCTAAAACCTGGTAACGAAGCTGGGCATTTTTATTTGTTGCCATTTTATTTCTAATTTAGTGCACTTCTAATGCACCGTGCAAAGATAAGTTTGCAATCAAATTTTTCATATGGAAATTAAAGGAAAGATCATAAAAGTTTTACCTCTCCAGCAAGGTGAAGGGAAAAATGGATCCTGGAAAAAGCAAGATTACATTATAGAGACAAATGAAAAAATTGCAAAAAAAGTCTGCTTTTCTTTATGGGGTGAGAAAGTTGACCAATTTGTATTGACGGATGGCGACGAAGTTGAGTTGATGGTTGATCTCGAAAGCCGAGAATATAATGGCCGTTGGTACACCGAGGTGAAGGCATGGAAAGTAACAATTCTGCAAAAAGAGGATAGTTTGTCAACGAATAGTGGATTTGTTGAGGGAAATGAATATAATGCTATTGAAAGTTCAGCAGCTGGATTACCTGATGATTTACCCTTTTAATTTCAGGTGCATTTAGACTGCACCTAATTGTATTTACTTTGCAAAAGTTCTTTGAAAGCCTGCTATAAAATATTGACATGTGCCAGCTGGAGCTTGTTGCAAGACAAGTTCAGATCGGCTGGTGGTTAACAGAATTTTTGTTGACTGAATGTTCTATCGGTTATTGTTGAATAGCCGTCCATAGTTCATTTTTAATTGTTTCTTTTTCTGTTTGTCCTGTATTAGGATTAATTGGAATTGAATTGTTTTGTTCATATACAAAGAATATATAGCAGGCTTTCACAAAGAACAAAATACGTATGAAACCAGAACCCGAACAAATTCAATTCATAAAGAAGTCTTTTCAAACCTTGAAAAGCAAAGAAGATCTCTTGGGACTTCTAAATTATTCCAAAATTATCCTGTTCGGCGAAAAGACGATACCCTTTCAATTAAAGGTTCTAACATATTATTCAAACCCCAAAATTGCCTCGAACAGGTATGTCTCATTTACCGTTAAAAAGAAATCGGGCCTCGACCGACAGATTCACGCACCTGTTAAAGGGTTAAAAGCAATTCAACGGTCTTTAAACCTGATTTTTCAAGTTGTCTTTACACCTCATCCTGCAGCGACTGGTTTTACAAATGGAAAATCAATCGTTTCTAATGCATCGCAACATTCCAAGAGCAACTATGTATATAATATCGACCTGAAAGATTTCTTTCCATCTATCGACCAAGCTCGGGTATGGAAATGCTTGCAATTAAGACCGTTTAATCTTTCCAAAGAAAATGGACGATTAGAGCTGGCAAATATTATTGCCTCTTTATGTTGTTCCTCAATGGAAGTTGAAAGACTAAATACAGAAGGTCAGTGGGAAAAGGCAATCAAAAACGTTTTAC
Source organism: uncultured Bacteroidales bacterium (assembly GCA_903925275.1). Classification (GTDB taxonomy): domain Bacteria; phylum Bacteroidota; class Bacteroidia; order Bacteroidales; family FEN-979; genus CAIVAT01. Next base: position 9,422 of record CAIYES010000280.1, on the reverse strand, counting down.
CCCAGGGTGCACCGACTTCCCCATTGATCACGAATATTGTTTGTCAGAAGCTCGATTTTTTATTATCAGCTGTTGCAAGACGGTTTGGATTGAGATATTCACGCTATGCTGATGACCTCACGTTCTCTTCATTGCATAATGTTTATCAAAAAGACAGTGATTTCATTAAGGAGTTAAATAGGATTATTGTTCAACAAGGTTTTCATGTCAATCAGGCAAAGACCAGGTTGCAAAAGGAAGGGTTCCGTCAGGAAGTAACCGGATTGATCATCAATGACAAAGTGAACGCTCAAAGCCATTATATAAAACAACTTCGTGCTTGGCTTTACTTTTGGGAAACATATGGCTATGACAAGGCTTACAAGTATTTTCTGAATGATTATGTATGCGATAAAGGTCATGTGAAAAAAGGCCTACCCAATATGACCAATGTAATTGCAGGGAAGTTGGAATATTTAAAAATGGTTAAGGGAGAAGGGAATCAACTTTACATGAAATTAACGAGAAGGTTTGATGAATTAGCTGGTAACAAAACCTTTGTTTTTCAAAACGTTGATATAACAAAAAATTCTATTTTCAGTCATAATCCTCCGGACACTGTTAAATTCTTGAAATCATTTAAGTATGATAATGAAAATTCATTTAAGGACTTGGTGCATAGGCCAATAGACGAAACCAAATTCGATTATTTAAACCTTTTAAAAACTGCTAATAAACAGTTTATTGAGTTATCCCAGTCTGGCGTTAATAAGATCAAACTGCCAAAGCACCTGATGACTGAAGTACAGTCTTTGTTTAAGAAACTGAGTACTATTGGCCTTGAATTCAATATTAAAACCGGTTTGCATCCTTTGGAAGATAAATTTGTAGGATCAACGATTCAAGAATTCAAACAAAATTATCGTTTCGGAAATGAGAGAAGTGAGTCATCAATCCTCTCAAATTTGATATCTAACATTATTGAAAAGAGGAAACATATTGACCATACGATTGGAACCGTGTATTCTTTTGGTAATGAAGATACTTCGGGCATTTTTAAACGTGATCAGATTGTTTTTCATCCTGATTTACAGAGATTTCAATCAAGAGCAAATTTTTTTACTTGGGTTCCTAATATTCGATTAGGGCTAGTACTAATTTTCGATTCCATCCTTAAACATTCAAACGTTAATGGTACAAGAAGATTTGATACCTTAGAAAAGAAAATCATAATAGATATTAATAGATCATACGAGGGAGAAATAATAAAAGTTGAATTGTCAATTTTAGATCAAAAATCTGTGTTCCTTGGCGACTTGAATAATATCATGAACGATTTGAGAAGAGATTTTTTTCAATTATTTATTGGTGTTTGCGATTTCAAGGTTCAACTTAAAACTCCTAATGAAGAATATTTTGAGTGTAAGATACTACCATATTCTGATCGTGCAACACAAATATCAGAAATTATAAACGGTTATAAATACACATTGACATTTTATGACTAATTCCAACATGAGAAAAATATTATTAATTGATGATAAGCCTATTGAAGTAAAAGACAAGGAAACTGTAGGTTTCATGGCCGATAAATGGTCATCAGATAAGATTGCAGAATTTTCAGATTTAGTTGATGTAAGCAAAAATGCGAATGATTATTTTACATGGGATCCTGCTGGAAATTATTGTAACCCTTTGTTCGCTAAGACGGAATACGATTTTATCTTTATTCACCACAGTCAGAAAGGTGATAGCATGATCCCTTCGAATGTAATAGACCTAATAAAGCAGGAGTTCGGAGATAAATTAGTATTATTCAGCGGGAATATTAAGGAGTATTTTTTAAATACTGAAAATTTTGGTTTCACATATAGGAGCATTCAAAGGCAAAAACTGTGGGACGGATTTAGGGAGTTTTTAAAAAAATCTGATACTCTTAAAGAGTGGGTAATTGAAATATTATACTTCGATTATGAAAGACATCTGATCGCCAGAATTATAGAATTACTTGATAAAGAAACTTCAAGAAATCTTATAAATAACTCAAAAGAAATGAATCATTATTTAAAATTAAAATATGTTGAACCCGGCTCAAGCAAATACCAAAAAGTTTTCGATTGCACTGATGATGATTTAGTAGATGAATTAAGAAAGCTATAAAATAATGAAAATAATAATAATTACTGATAAGCCTCTGGGTGTTCAAGTTCCAGCAGAATTGGCAAAAATAATTAATGTCCATGATTTTGCAAATGACACATCCTCTACCTGGGACCATTATACTAATGAATATATTCCTTATAGAATATGTGAATCAGTTGAGGGCAGTGATTTAGTCATTGGTGTTGATTTTTCTATTTCACAGCCCATCGACAAATACCTTATTGCCCATCATCTGATTTCATCAAAGAAAGGCACCGTGTTCCTCTTTACTAATGATGAAAACGTTCCACTTCAGCTGGAAGACGATATGGGTTTGTTTAGAAACAAGGCTATAAAATTAATTAGCAAGGAAAAATTGACAGACATCTTGACAAATGACAAGGAAGCAGAAAATTACTCTTTGATTTATAATAATGATTTTGACTTTAGCAAGTATGAAGAAAACTACTCACGATTTATAGTCGTTGATCGGCATCAAATAACAAATGAATGGGGTGCAACCAAGCTTTTACTCAATCACGGATTATCCCTGGCAGAAATTGAATCTGAATTTGTATTACCAAAAACAATTTATTTTAAAAACAAATTGGCCGAACACTCCATTGACAATTCTTTCATCGCTAATATTTCAGGAAATCCCAATGAAATTAAAATAAATGATGCTAAGGCAAAATTTGCCCAAAACGCACTTCTGATAAATAAAATTTTGCTAATTGATGATAATGCAAGTAAAGGGTGGGAATTCGCATTAAGAAAAATATTTTTCCAAGCAACAATTGAAACTAAATTTAATTATGAAGAATGTCTAACAATTACAGATTTTTCAGTTTATGATGTCATTTTTCTTGATCTCAGATTACCCACCAACATCACTAATGATAGATTACCGAGAATTCAAAATGGGTTTAAACTTATTGCTAAAATTAAGGATGATGAAAATTCCCTTCATGTTCCTGTTGTTATATTTACTGCATCTCAAAAAGCAAGCACGCTAAATGATGTTATAGAGAAAGGTGCTGATGCAATGTATGTTAAGGAATCGCCAGATTTAAGCCCTAGCGAATCTCTAAACAACTACCTTGACTTCCTTAATACAATTAACAATCAAATAGAAAAGGGCCTCCAACTGAAAAGATATTGGAATGCGGTAAGAAGAATTAAAAATGAATTTCTGCCTGAGGTTATAAATACTGGTACAGTAATCCTTAAAGATAGAATTGTTGAAAGACTTGAAATGTTTTATGGATTAATGAAAAAGAAGCATGAGCAATCTTCATATAATGATACGCAATTTCATTTTTCATCTGATATTTTATCCTTTATAACCCTTTGGAGTATGTTAAATGAAATTCAGGAATGCTATTATGAAAAAATCAAAAATCAATTAAATATTTTCTTTAATAGGACGTCACAAACATATAATCCTTTAAAAAAAGCCGGGGGTAGTGTCTTTGAATATATTAATAAATGGCATATTAGAAATCAACCAAATGATGTTTTTCTGGAAAAAACAAACATTGCCCTAAAACTAAAAACAAATGGTGGGTTTCGGACTGACAATAATGGGGACTATTTATTAGACTGCGATACAAACTGTTTTTTATCCTATTCCAGTGGGACCTCACCGTTCTATTCGACAAGTAAGAGTACAAATGGGACTTATTCCAAGGGCAATGCATATCATCCTGAACGAACGTTATCATTACAGATAGCATTTTTACTTCTTGAGAAAACAGAATTAAAGACCTCCGCCAAACTTAATGATTTTTTAAGAATTTTAAAAACAGCCAATGAGCAGAGGAACAAGCTTTATATTACCCATGGAGAAGACGTTGATACCACATTTCACTATCAAAAGGAAAGGAATAAACGATTGCCTACGAATGCAACATTAAACTTATTTAGTTTAATTTCCTTTCTACTTACAGGCAATGATTCTATTGTTTAAAAACAGTGAGATTAACCTTTATAATGCGACTACAATGCATAATTCCGATTAAACTTTGCTGTAAATATAATGTCAATGAACATTTCCAGCCATTTTACCCACCTTAGCCTCACCCCTGACCAACATAAGGGACTAGAAGAAATCACTGGTTTTCTTGGGGGTAAGACAAGAATCTTTATCCTTAAAGGTTACGCTGGAACCGGAAAAACAACTCTCCTAAAAGGTATAGGAGCCTGGTTGAAGGAAGGTAAACGTTATGCACATACAATGGCGCCCACCGGCAGAGCCGCAAAGATCGTAAGAGACAAAACAGGCTTACCGGCAACGACCATCCACAAGATCATTTACAATCTTAAAAAGCTTGAAGCCATTAATACAGAAGAGGAGGATGCAAAAAAATCATATAAATTCTTCTTTGATCTTAACAATAACGAATTCGATCCCAATACTGTTTTCCTGGTTGACGAAAGTTCCATGATCTCCAATCAGTTTTCTGAAGGGGAATTTTTCCGGTTTGGAAGTGGATGCCTTCTTAATGACCTTTTAAGTTATGTTGACCTGTATTCTACAAAGAATCACAAGATAATTTTCATAGGAGACCCTGCCCAGTTACCACCGGTTAATGATCCTGCATCCCTTGCACTTGAATCATCATTCTTTATTCAGCACGGTCTTTCTGTCGATGAATTTGAGTTGCGCACAGTTGTTCGTCAGGAGAAAGAAAGTGGAATTCTGAAAAATGCAGAACTATACCGTGAAAGAATCTTTTCCGCTTTCAATAATTCCAATAAAATTGAAACAGGGTACGATGATATCACTGTACTTCCATCACAATCACTGGTTGACAAGTATCTGGAGAACATCCAAGAAATTAATAATGGGGAAAGAGCAATCATAGCCTGGTCAAATAAGATTGTTCACGATTATAACAAGCTGGTCAGAATAAAACTTTTTCCAGGAAGGGATAGTGTTATTGCTGGAGACCGACTACTTGTTACACACAATAACTACCGCTATGAGACAGAGCTTCTCAATGGGGATATTGTTACCGTTCTTATTGCGGCAGCTACAACTTCATTTCAGTCGGCGCCAGTCATTGTTGAAGGAAAGTCACAAACTATAAAACTCTATTTCAGAGATGTGACAATTCAGGTACCTGGGTTTCCTGATCCCGTCAATTGTAAGATTATCGAAAACCATCTTAACAGTGAACACCGGGATTTATCTTCAGCGGAATTAAAAGCGCTATACATCAACTTTGTGATGAGGTTCAGGAATGAAACTAAGGAAAAATACGGGGACAAATCGGACGAGTTCAAGAGAGCAATTAAAACCGATCCGTTTTTTAATGCATTAAGGGTAAAATATGGCTATGCGATCACCTGCCACAAGGCCCAAGGCGGGGAGTGGAAAGATGTATTTGTCGATTTTTATGGTCGCATTGGTTTTTCCAATGATCATTTGCGCTGGTGTTATACCGCTATAACCCGGGCTGAGAAGCATCTTTTTGTAATCGACCCGCCTGCGCTTGAACCCCATTCTAAAATCAAGATCAGTCCGATACAGCGATTAAATCCAAATCACATTCCATCCAATATGTTCCCTTTCGGGAATATCCCTTCTACACCGTTTCATGAAGAGAACACTCATCCGGCCAAACGGTTGAAATATTTTGAAATAAAGGAAAAACTGCAAGGAACGGATTATACAATCAGCAAGGTCATCACCTCCGGATACCAGGAACAATATTACATTGCGGCAGATAGTCAGATAATAAGGGTCAATACCACGCATAATAACGCAGGGATCTTTACTTATTCTGAAACATCTGATAAGACGGAACACGGAAGCAGGCTTAAATCAATATTCGAACAAAAGTCAGATCGGTTGTTCGATTTCAAATATCACCCATCTGCGCCGATCCTGATTTTGCTTTCCCAATTCGTCACTGCTATTGCGATTGAATCCGTCATCGACATTTTAAATGTTGACGATACGACTCTTGAAAAATATTACACCGTTTGGTTTTTTAAAACAGACGCTGATTGCGCATTCATTCAGTTTTATTTTGACAGCAAGGGGAAAATAACCGCTGCATTACCCAAGAGTACTTTAGGAGATGAAGATATTATTCTGAGAAAATTTATAGGTAACCTTGAAACTTATACCAGCCATGGTAGTAACTGAATTGCGCAAAGCAGGAAAGCTTCAGGAAGCTTATGACCTGGCAATGGCCGACTTTGAAAAAACACCTGAAAATATCTGGGCCAAGCGAAACCTGGGCTGGGTCTATTTTGATTATCTGAAGAAGCATGCATCCCCTGAAATGTACAACGATTTTACTAATTATCTTGACAAGATCGTTGCCATGAACATGCCGGCTGATGAAAGGATTTTATATGATCAGGTTGCCTGGCAGTGCGGGCTAATGGCCGCCAAGGTTGCAGGGCAAAAGAACATTGACTATTCCTTATTGAGGGATTTATTAGAAAAAGTTCGTAAGCTCCCATTTACAAAACCAGGGAAAGGGTATTCTATCCTTTTCAAAGGATTCCACAAGGGATTTAAGGATTCAAGCGATTATCTTGGTTTCGCCGATTGGTGGGGCCTTGATAATTTCATGGAAGAAGATTACCAAAAAGAAAAATCCCAGGAAGGAAAGCAATATATGTCTGTCGTTGAGCAGGCGTACATTACTTATGCAAAGCATTTGCTGCCGGTTCATGATGTTCACTTTGGCGTCATTTTTAACGAAGAAAAAGCTAAAGAATTCATACAGCTGATTGATAAAATCGTTGATTTACACCCAGAGTATCAGTATCCCGAGTTCTATAAAGCCAAGCTGCTACTGGCTATGGGAGAGAAAGGAAATGTATTGGCAGTCCTGCTTCCCTTTGCAAAGAAGAAAAAACGCGAGTTCTGGACCTGGGATATCATGAGCGAGGCTTTTCCCAAAGATGATGAACGGGTGATTGCCTGCTGGGCAAAAGCAATGACTTGCGGGGCGAAGGAAGAGTACCTCGTAAATATTCGGCAGCGAATTGCTGCATGGTTCATTGCCCACAAGCAATTCAATGAGGCTAAAACCGAATTATTGCTCTTGGTAAAAGCAAGAAGGGAACAAAAGTGGCCAATACCGGAAATTGTAACCAACTGGATGAACCAAGACTGGTATGCCAATGCCACTGAAACCAGACCAAATAGTGATTTTTATAAAAGTCTTGCTCACAGGGCTGATGAAATACTGTTTTCAGACATTCTGGAAGAGACCGTGATTGTGGATTTTGTAAATGCCGATAAGAAAATTCTAAATTTTATTGCCTCAGAAACGAAGTTTGGCTTTTTCAAATATGACCTTTTTTTAACAAAGGTCTCTATTGGGGACACTCTCAAGGTCAGGTTTTCCGGAGGCGGGAATGAAGGCTATTATCAAGCACTGACATTGGAAAAGGTCCATGATCCTGATTTTTCGAACCAGTTTACAAAGAAAATTGAAGGAATAGTCAGAATTTCGGAAGGTCGATCCTCTGGATATGTCAATGATGCAACTATTTTTTCAACTATAGTTTCAAAGTTTAATTTGAAAGACGGCCAAACTATTCAAGCCAAGTGTATCAAAACCTACAATCAGGATAGGAAGCAGTGGGGATGGAAGGTTTATGAAATATTATGCTCTCAATTGTAATGAGCAATGTAAGCCGTTATCAATTTTAAGAATTAGAAAATTAGAGGCAACTGAGTATTACCCTGTTTTTTTAAAATATTGTTTGACTTAAATTTAATTTTAATAAGAATTTGGTGAACAAACGAAACAGTACTAATTTAATTCTTTTCTATTGTTTAAAAAGTAATTAATTATTCTGTTCTCATCTAAATTCGCATTCTTTAATTCGTTGTATCCAATCACTTCTTTTGGAGTTAAATTTCGAACTTCAACAATTTGCACACCCGATGGGTCAACGTATTTAATTACTAAGAGTGATCCTAATAATGAAATAAATCTTGGTACATCTTTAACCGAATCGAGTAGTGCTTTTGCCGCCTCGGCATTGTTTTTATTAACCACTGATTGTTTTTCTTCAATTAAAGCAAGCTCTAATGCATGCTTACCTAATTTATATGCATCCTGGACTTCTTTTTTATTTCTAAAATTATTAAACCGAATTTTAATTTTATTGATCCACCATGAGCCAGGAATAAAATCACCTTCGTTTGAAATATCAAATCCTAAAGAATTATAAAACAACTTGATTTTCAAATATATCTTTTTAGCCGACTCATAATTATCGGAATCAATAAAAATAAATCCGTCATTTTCATAATTCATTTTCGTGTAAAAGGCATCAATATCCACTTGCACAAATGGCTCAAAGTGATTATTCCTTATTAATGCTCTCATGGGTTGCTGATTTGGAAGCATTCGCATAACTCCATCTTTGACGGTTCTGTCAACAACACCAAAATTATCTGCCATGTATTTTGCATCATCGCCTTCTAGTTGCAGTGCAATTTTTGTCCCCATATTTTCAAAAACGACTGTTGCAAAATCTCGTACGCTCTGTGAAGCCAAAATAAAACCTACACCATATTTTCTTGCTTCCCTAATCAAATCTGTCAATGTATTGTCATACGAAAGCTTATGTGCTTCATCAATTACAACATATAGTTTAATTTCTCTTGATGGACCATCGGAAAGCATTTTATTGTAGATAGCTTGAAGCACAAATCTTGCAACTGACTTCATTAGCTCTGCAGTGGGCAACGTAGAAAGATTTATTATTGAATTTTGATTTAATAAATCATTTATAGAACAACTTGATTTACTTGAAACGAAAATTTCATTTTCAAATAATGGCTCAATTCGATATTTAAGACTCGCTATTTTCTTTCCTTCATTTTGTTCCATGAATTCAAGAATATCCCAAATTTCATGAAATTTCGGAGGCTCATTATCCCAAGTGTTTCTTTCAGATTTAATAAAACCCTTTTCGTGGTATGCTCTTTTAATAGCTTCTTTTAATATGGGATGTTGTATGTCTCCCAAACCAAAAATCTGTTTTAAAGTGTCAGAAACTTGATAAATGTTGTTGAAGAAATCTAATTTATTACCGGTACGATTATCCGTTACTAGTTCTAAAGGATTAATATTCATACCGTAAGAAGGATCAAATTCTAATGCTCCTGTAGATTCGATAAATGTCTGACCAGATCCATTCTTTAACTCATTAGATATATATTCGCCCTGAAAATCAAGAATCAGAAAAGGAATATCTTCAGTATATAATTCGTACAGTAAACTGCTTGTTGTTTGTGATTTACCAGCACCTGATTT
>CAIYES010000279.1 GCA_903925275.1 uncultured Bacteroidales bacterium | reverse complement strand
TAGAGGGTAGAAATTTTGCTAAACCCACACCTCTGGCAAGATTGATTATGGATGATTGTCAAGGTACTGATATGTATATCATTAAACTCAATCATTGTGAGGCCTTCCTGATCAATAACAACCAGATTTCTTATAATTATACAGGAATGACTGGTATAGACTTGGCATATTGTGGCAACAGGAATTCCATACATACTATTTCAAATACTTCAATCAATGGTCCTTCAAACGCTGGTCAAGATAACTGGGGTATCAAACTTTATCAAACAATGGCCGATGTTAATAATAATCATGTTAAGAATAATAAATATGGGGTTTCCTGCATTAACTCAAGTAGTGTAAGTTTAAAGGGCAATATCGCTGCACAAATAGAATCTGGAACACAGGAAATTGTTGATAATTCAGTAAATCAGGTACGGGTTTTTGACAATAGTTTCCCATATTATTTTCATTATAACATCATTAAAAATAACCTACCAAATAACACCAATCCTTTAGTCTATTATAACACCAATGCATGCTGTTATAATATTAGATGTAATTGCTTCCCTGCAAATCCTGTGTTTTATCCTCAAGGAATGTATGACTGGTCCATTTGGTGTCCTCCCCAAGCTCAATGTTCGGAAATTGGTTCAGGACAAATAGATTTTGATAATGCCATCGCGAGTTTTGATTCGGCACTTTATGAAACATCCGAAATTCAATTTAAAAATGTTATCCAAAATTATCCTGGAAGCATTTATTCTATTGAATCTGCAAAGAAATTGCTTACTTTGACAAAACTTGTTGGTGGTGATTTTGCATCTTTAAAATCCTATTATGGTTCTACTCCAAATCTTTATCTTGATTCTACTGTAAGCCGACTTACAGAAAGGCTAATGAACCGATGCAATATTGAACAAAAAAAATATGACTCCGCAATTAATTGGTTTGAAAATGCAATCATCAATCCTTACTCTGAGAATGACTCAATTTATTCGATCATTGATCTAGAAGATACATACATGCTCATGATAGCTGATAGTAATTTAAAATCATCAAGTCCAAATTATTTAGGCAAATTGGTTCAATTTAAACCAAAATCATCAAAGGAATACATAGCAAATAAAGAACAATTAATCAGACTTTTATTTAAGGAAACCTCACAAAACAATGAAAACCCCAAGCCACAAGACCTGAAATCAACTTTTGAGTTTTTCCAAAACCGGCCAAATCCATTTGAGTCTGAAACAGAATTGTCATATATGATTAATGAAAATGATGTTGTTACTATTTTGGTTACTGACATTTCCGGTAAGCAATTAAAAAGGCTTGGAAATACTCATCAAGAACCCGGTAAACATTCACTGAAAGTTGATCTAACTGGCAAGCCAGATGGAATATATTTCTTTTCGTTATTGATAAATGAAAAAGAAGTAGCACACATTAAGGGGATAAAAGGGAAGCAATAGAATAATTATTTACAATAAAACTTTTATTTTTATAGGGTACGCTGATTTCTTATTTGGTGATCACCTTTATCTGGGTTTGATACGAAAAATCCCAATGAACTTCCCTGAAAGAAAATGAAGGGGAAGTTCATTCTTGTCAATGCAATAAAATACAACTCGGAATAATTTGATTTTTTGTCCTTTATCCAGAACTACATTGAGCTTTACTTTGCTCAATGCAAAGCGCCCTACCCAAATTTTCCGAACGTGAAATAGCCCAGGCCTGGGCTAAGATCACTATTCAACTCTGGAGGAAAAACCTGACCCGAATGAAGATCGGTCAGAATTCCTCCGGAGACCTCAATCGAAGTTTCAAGTATAAAGTCATCGCCGGTTCGCGTGGTAACGTGGACCGGATCGAATTTGCATTCAACTATTACGGGAAGTTCCTGGATATGGGTGTTGGCAAAGGAACCAAACTCGGAGACCGACCGGTCTCACGTGGAAGCAGGGTTTTAGCCGATAAAATGCTCGGACAGGTCCGGAAACCAAAAAAATGGTACTCCCGGACTTTCTATGGTGAAGCGCAACGTCTTTTTGAAATCCTGCAAAAAGAGTACGGCAGGAAAGCCCAGGTGGCTATCTCGGAAAATATCAACGACAATTCAATAAAGTAAGGCAATGGCAAAGATGACAGAAGAAGCCAGGGCAACCGTTATTCTGAACGGTCAGCAGGCCAATGCAACGCTGAAGGAGATCGAAGCATCGGCACGGGCCTTGAATGCAGAACTGAAAGGACTCAAGACCAATACCCAGGAGTTCGCTGATAAGTCAAAGAAGCTTCAGGAACTTAACACCAAATTGACTGATATCCGCAGCCAGACAAGAGCCATCGGCGATGAAATGAAAAAGAATGCCAGTGGCCTGGGAGGTCTTTTCGATTCTTTGAAAGGAGCAGCCTTTCAGATGGGAGGGGCCATGGCCGCCGCCTTTTCGGTCACTGCAATTGCAGATTATGTCAAAGGCGGAATTCAGAAAGCAATTGAACTCAGGGATGCAGAGAAATTGCTCCTTGATGTATTGGATGGAAATAAAGCAGTGCAGAGGGAATTGATCACTCTTGCCAAAGAACGGTCCGGATCAACTAAAGATAGCCGCCTGGAGATTGAACAGGCTGAAAAGTTCCTGGCCATCCAGGGCAGAACCCCTGAACAGATTCGCAAGACTATTCTCGCCGCCCAGGATCTGGCGATTGTCACTGGCCAGACTTTGGGTAAAGCTGTCGAAGACCTTGACGGAACAATGGAAGGCAGGCTTGCAAAGGGTTTGCAAAAGCTTTCAAGTCAATTCAAAGATTTGTCGAAAGAACAACTCTATCACGGCGCTGCCATTGATATTGTTGCGAAAAAGTACAAAGGTCTGGCAGAAGAGGAGATGAAAACCACCGAAGGCCGGTTGATTTTGCTTGAAAAAAGCTGGAAAGCCTTGCAGCGGACAGTGGGTGAAACATTTCTTGGAACAGACGGGATGTTCGATGGGCTGGTGCAGGGCGCTACTCAAGCCTTGAATTCGGTCAAGAAACTCTTTGAAATGCCGATGGCGGAAAAATACAGGCAGGAACAGGAAAGCCTCAATGCCCTTGTTTTCCAGATACAGGCCACCAACACCAACCAGGCAGAACGAAACCGTTTGATTGACGATCTGCGGCAGAAATACCCGGAGTTCCTGGGCAGCATGAAAGATGAAGATATTACCAACCAGTTCCTGGCAAAACACCTCGAAGAAGTCAATTATCAGTACATGGAAAAGATTCGCCTGGCGCAGTCTGAAGACAAACTCAAGGACATTGCAGAAGCCCAGTCGAAAGCTTCAAAGAAATTGTCAGAAGCCGAAGGTGAAAGGAACAAAATACTGGCTACTTCCATGCAACTGCTGTATGATTCCAAACCTGCTTATGCTAGGCTTGTTGAACAGGCAACATCTTTGGAAGAAAAGATAAAATTGGTGAAGCAATACTGGGGAGCCGGCGGGGGAACCAGCGGAACCGCCAGTGAGTTTCTTGAGGCAGCCGAAAAAGCAAAGCAGGCGGCGGAAAAGATGAAAGTCTATGGGGTGCAATTTAAAGATGAGCAGCTCAAAATTGCCGAAGAGGCCGTGAACTCTTCGCTCAACCTAAATAATAGCCTGGATTTGGTTTCCAACCAGATCCTTACGATTGCCATGCAAACCAAGGATGAAACCCTCAAGATGGTAATCAAGACCGAATTGGAGGACCGTGAGCGCACCCATAAAATGGTTCAGGACCGAAAAACGGAATTTAAAGAGGAACTGGATTGGAAGAAAATGTCGATCGATCAGCTCAATGATTACATCTCAAAAGGCAGAGAAGCCGATGCAACCAATACCGATCGCACCAACATGAGAAAGGCCACAGATGAATTGAACAGCAGGGTTAAGGCCAATGACAAGATCAGGGAAGCCTACAAAAACCTGATGGATTCCCTCAAGGAAATTGAAGGAAAAAACTATGCCGACAAATTCACCCAGACCCAACAGGAGATAAGGAATGTCGAAGAGAAGTACGACACCCTGATCAAAAAGGCGTTGAAGTTCAAGGCTGACAACGAAAAAGCTTTATCACCGGAGCAGAAAAAAGGGATCGATGACAACGTTACTTCGCTCGAAGTTCAGCGCGACGCGCAGATCAAGCAGGTGC
>CAIYES010000278.1 GCA_903925275.1 uncultured Bacteroidales bacterium | reverse complement strand
TATTCAACTCGAAAACAAATCCGATCGTACCTATGCAACCGAGCTTGCAGCCATTATCATTAAATTCTATTTCGACGAATTCAGCAAAAAACATTACGAAAAAATTCTGCAGAAAGGAAATATTTCAGAAGAAGAACTACGGGAGGCCATTGCCGAGATCCAACGATTGAACCCCAAGCCGGGAATTACGATCTCAGAAGTTTCACGCGATAGTCAATACATCATTCCCGACTTCCTGATTACCAACAACGACGGAATACTTGAACTCACACTCAACTCAAGGAACACACCCGAATTATCGCTGAACCGCGACTATATCAGCATGCTGCATGAATATGGCGGAGCCAAACGGAAAACCTCCGAGAAAGATGCGCTTGTGTTCATTAAACAGAAACTCGATTCCGCACGCGGATTCATTGATGCCATCAAACAACGACAGGAAACCCTGTACATTACCATGAAGGCCATTATGGATTATCAGTCCGAATATTTCCTCACCGGCGATGATATCAAACTCAGGCCCATGATCCTGAAAGACATTGCAAACATTGTATCACTCGACATCTCCACCATTTCGCGCGTCGCCAACAGCAAATATGTACAAACACCTTTCGGAACCCTGCTGCTGAAAAGCTTTTTCAGCGAATCAATGCTGAATACCGTTGGCGAGGAGATATCAACACGCGAAATTAAAAAGATTCTTTCAGATACCATCGAAGCTGAAACCAAGTCAAAACCGCTTACCGACGATGAACTGGTGGACCTTTTAAAAATTCAGGGTTATAATATTGCCCGCAGGACGATTGCCAAATACCGCAAGCAACTCAATGTTCCTGTTGCCCGCCTCAGAAAAGAACTTTAACCTCCGTTTGCCTGATGGAAACCAAAATTGCCAGGGGAATATCCTATCTCTTTCACCCATTGTTGATCCCCTGCTATACCCTGTTGCTGCTATTGAACATTGACACCCTTGTCTCCCGTTCGATTCCCTTTTCAAATAAGATGATCCTGCTGGGAGTCGTTTTGTTAACCACCCTATTGATCCCCCTTGTGCTCACCTGGTTTCTTTACAAACTCAGGCTGATATCTTCATTTTTTCTAGTCACTAAAGAAGAACGTATCTACCCGATCCTGTCAATTTCGGTTTTTTATTATGCTACCTGGTACATGCTGAAAGGCATTCCTTTTTCAACAATTTTCAGTTATTACATGCTTGGCGCCACCCTGCTTACAATTTTGTCGCTCATCATAACTTTCTATCGGAAAATCAGTCTTCACATGATAGGCGCAGGTGGTTTTACAGGTCTGTTTCTGGGACTGTCACTGAATTTTGGCTTGAATTTCAATGCAGAGGTGTTTACAGGGATCATGTTGTCGGGCATCATCGGGTTTGCCCGTTTAAAATCAAACTCCCATGATCCGGCCGAAATTTATTCAGGCTTTTTCATGGGAGTTGTTACAATGACCTTGCTAATGATCCTGCTCTGATCAGAACGGCAATAACACAAAGCCGACCGAAACCGGGTACAT
Source organism: uncultured Bacteroidales bacterium (assembly GCA_903925275.1). Taxonomy (GTDB): domain Bacteria; phylum Bacteroidota; class Bacteroidia; order Bacteroidales; family FEN-979; genus CAIVAT01. The sequence goes on along the minus strand of CAIYES010000278.1, from coordinate 49,078 downwards.
ATCAATACCTTTTCCCTTTGTAAATATATTGGAAAGCGAATAATAGGCGTTCAGGTGAAACCATTTATAACCGATGCGAAATGTCGGACCGTAAGCGAAATTCTCAAGATTCTTTATATCCTTGAAGGAGGCTTTAAGCGTGTTTCCCGACTGCCACAAGTAATCGTCGCCAACCCATTTGGAATGTGAATAAATCATGTAACCAACCTTAAAACCGACGCAAACTGCGAACTTACTCTTCGTTTTGAACCTGAATTCGAGGGGAATTTCAAGATAGGGCATCGTGAGTTTGCTTCGTTTGTGCCCTATACTGTCGGGGATCTTCGAAAATTGGATTGAGTCTGATGGATGCTCATTAAAATAATAATTCCAGTAAAGGTTGTGGACGCTGATCCCAACCCCGATGGCAAAGCTGAAATTGCTCTTACCTAATGGTAAATTATAGGTACCAAAAACATTAACCCCCTGGTTAATTGTGCGGGTTTTCATCCCGGCCGGCGTGTTCATCCAGATATCCGTGAACAATCCAAAGCCGATGCTGATCCTTTTTTTTGCCGATGAATTCACCACCTGCGCCTCCCCGCTGCGGGGCAAAAGGATAAAAATCATAACTATAACAGCGAGAAAGCTGATCATGGTGTTTTTAAAGCTCTTCATAATTTTGTTTTTTGACGGATACAAAAGTAACTATTTAATTGATTACTCCATTTTCGCCAGATTGCGTTCATAAAACGAATTTACTGCCTCTTTATTACGCTATACACAACCCTAAATTGGATCATCCCCATAAGTTTTCAGGATAAACGCCCGTTTTTACCAGTTGGCGAATGCTTTTAACAACCGATTCGCGATCCTCCTTATAGGTCATTCCAAACCATTTTTCGTCGCATTGGAGGAGTCGGACGGCGGCTGTTTTCGTTTTAATCAATTCATTGACCACGCTTGGGATATAAAATTCAGCCTTGAGGTTACCTGAATTCTGTTCGATAAACGTTTCAAATCCACGGTTCAGGTAGCCAAAAAATGACGGGGTGAAGCCCCAGAAGTTCATGGAAACAATGGTATTCCCTTCAATGTTCACATCCTGACCTTTTTCGTTCTTATAAACTATCCCTGTTCCAATCCGTTCGATTTGCGTGCGTTCCACAACCTCTGCCAAAAGGAAATCTTCATCCGACTGGCATACGCCACGTGAAACGGCGCCGAATTCCGACAAAGTTTTATCTACCGGATAGCCAACCATGCAATAATCGTTACTTCGAGCCGGGGTCCAATCCTTGTAATAGGCCGCGAGGGTTTCAAATGCACCGCGACCATAAAAATCATCTCCGTTTATCACGGCAAATGGCCCGTCAATCTTACCATCAGCCATCATCACTGCATGACCGGTGCCCCATGGTTTGCTGCGGTTGTCGGGAATTGTGATCCCTTCCGGCACCATCCAGGTTTCCTGAAAAACATAATCGATGGCGATCTTGTCCTTTAACCGCTCCACAAAGATCTCCTTGAAATCATCCTCGATGCGCTCCTTGATGATGAAGATCACCTTGCCGAAGCCGGCCATGATGGCATCATAAATGGAATAATCAATGATCGTTTCTCCGGTTGGGCCGATCTGGTCGAGTTGTTTGAGGCCCCCGTAACGGCTGCCAATCCCGGCAGCAAGAATCAGTAGTGTTGGTTTCATCTTAATTTTTTATACCCAGACGGGTAATGGAATGTTTTTTACTTAGCGTCTGTTAAGATTTCGTATTTAGTTATATTTCCGTGTATAACTGTGCCGTAGGCACCAAATCCGGGTAGAAATCGAATGTTCTGAGAACCATCTCGTCCCGTACGGGACGAAATAATGCACCTATCCCTGTTATTCTACCCTCATAAAATCCCAAAAGGGATTTAAAAACAAATTTTAACAGTCTGTTAATTGTTGGCACTATTTCAATGAAAAATTATTTCCAGGAACGGATTTTATGCCCTGCAAATGCATAGTAAAAAATGATCATGTAACAGGGAATGATGATCCAATAGGCAATCTGCGGGCTGAACATATCGACCATTCTCCCATACAAAAGGGGTAACAAAGCGCCTCCGGCAATGGCCATGATGAGCAATGACGATCCGATCTTTGTAAACCTGCCCAACCCGTCGATAGCCAGCGGCCAGATGGCAGGCCACATGATGGCATTGGCCAATCCCAGCAATGCGATAAAGAAAACCGAAAGATCAAAAGGCAGGATCATCGAAAATCCCGGAATGTCAATGGAAAAAGTTGTCTGATAATGTAAGCCTGCCGTCAGGATGGCAAGAACGCCGAAAACAATGCCCGCAAGCGCCGAAAACATCAGCGCCTTCTCCTGTTTCAGGTATTTCGGTATGGTGATAATCCCGATGATATACCCCAGAACCATAGCCGCAAGGGTATAGGAAGCAAAATACCTGGCCAGTCCAAACGAAAATCCCTGAGCCTTACCGTAATTGATAATTGTATCCACGGCTATCACCTCTACGCCTACATAGACAAAAAGCGCCACGACCCCCAGAACAAGTTGCGGGAACTGAAAAACACTGTTCCTGGTGCTGTTGGCCAGCAAAGTACTTTCATCTTCCTTATCGGTATCAATATCGGGGAGTGCCGAAAACCGTAACAAAACGGCAAGTATCACAAGAACCACCGCCATGATAACGTATGGCAGAATGATCCTTCCGGCCAGCTCGTCAAGTGCGGCAACTTTTTGCAATTCCGCCATCGAACTGAGGATGGTTTTATCATACCGTTCCATTCCATTCAACACGATGGCACCCAGGATCAGCGGACTGATCACGCCTGCAATTTTATTACAGATCCCCATGATGCTGATGCGTTTGGCGGCACTTTCGAGCGGGCCAAGGATGGTTACATAAGGATTTGATGCGGTTTGCAGAACAGCCAGTCCGGTGCCCTGTACAAAAAGGCCGGTCAGAAAGAGTCCGAACATCCTACTGTAGGCTGCCGGGATAAAGATCAGAGCGCCCAGTGCCATCAATACCAGCCCCAGCGACATCCCGTTTTTAAATCCGATTTTATGGAGGACAACCGAGGAGGGAATGGCCATCACGAAGTAGGAGATGTAAAAGGCAAAGGCAACAAAATAGGATTCAAAATTATTTTTTTCACAGGCGATTTTCAAGAAAGGGATCAATACCGAATTAAGCCAGGTAACAAACCCGAAAATAAAGAAAAATATTCCGATAATGGTTATCGAAAGAATATAATTCCTTTTGTTCTGACCGTTTTGCGGCAAGCTTGCCAGGTGTGTCATTGCTTTGGTTTTAGTGAGGAATAGTGACAGCTCATTCCCGGCAAAAATAATGGAATTTTTGCTGTGATCACTAAGCGATCTCTTAAATTTCAGCAACAAGAAGAAAACTGTGAAATCCGGCCCATTCCCTTCTTATCTGACATGATCAATGGTGTGACTGAACTGAGGGGATGGGATGTGGTTGTTGACATGCATGCGACGGGTTCTTAATTGCAACTGGTACAATTGCGCTTAATCAACATATTCTAACTGGTTGGGCACAATCATACCAGTAAAAGGCTGAAATTACTAAAAGATCGGTTAAAAAAGAACCAGCGCTGAAAGCGCGTAATATTATTAACCGTGGGTGAAACCCACGGAAACCATGCTACAATCCAAACCTGAGCCCTGAAAGGGCGATATATCTCACATTAGCAGCAAAATGCCGCCCTTTCAGGGCTAAAGTTGGGAGTGATTTGCAACAACCGTGGGCTTCACCCACGGTTAATTATGTTACACCACTTCGTGGCTGATTGCTGACCAAATCCATCGCTGACATGATTGCTCCATCAATTATGCTATTTAGGATTCAACGATTTTCGAATTCCGGATGAAAAATTTACCGGTCAACCTGTATCATGTTGTCAAAAAGGTCTTTCGAAGTGTTGAGTTTATCCGAATTACCATAAACACAGTAGTTCCGCTGATTTATCATATCCCTGATCATACCGGCGAATCCGCGGATATCTTCAACCTTCGTGGTAATAACGGCATCGCGGTCACGCTGAAGGTCTTCAGCCTTGCGTTTGGTAAAGTAATAATTCACTGCCTGATCCCCTCTTTGAACATTGGATTGCGGCATATCCATCCCGGCTATGGTCCCGATGATGAATCGTGTCATACCGGGTTCATCTGCTTCGAATTTAGTCAGGTAATCCGCTGCCCCCTGGTAAGTTTCAAATGTTTCTTTCAGATTGGGATCCCGGTAAGAAGAGAAATATATCATTCCGGTTGGCGAAATGCTTGCAGATGCACCATATGCGCCCCCCATGATGCGGATCCTGGTTCTCAGCCAATCCCTCGAAAGAATCTGATTGAGTACACGCATTTTTCCGTTCCAGCTGTAGCCTAACTTTTTATAATTATAGCCCTCATAAACATACTGAACTTTCGATGCAGTTCGGATACCTTCATTTTTCTTTTCAAGGTTGAAAGCCCAGGTTTGATAAACAGGTTTTGATTGTGGTAAGGATTCGGCCAGATTGGTCATGGCTTTGCTGAAGTTACCCAGGTCTTTGGCTGCACAGGTGGCCGATGCCATCAGGTTCCCCCTGGTGAAAAGCAGGGTGGCTGCTTTTTCAAGGTTGGCAACGATCTGATCCGAATTTTTTTCGAATCCTTTGGTAAGGTCAGTCACGAACCAGTAATAGTCGAGGCCCCCGGTCATCTCATTGAACATTCCCGAATTGCTGTAGTACGACGGAAGACGTGTGGCCGCAACACCAGCGCCTTCCTGCTTTTTTGATGCTTCAAGTTGTGATTGATGGCGGACCAACAGCATTTTCAATCGCGCAGTATCCGAAAAACGGGTCTTGTTCACGATTTCGAACGAAAGCTCAAAAGCCTTGTCAACCTTGTCTTTCATGGCTGAAGACACCACCACAAATTTCGGAATGAGGTTCGCATCATCAAGGTTTTCAAGATATGATCTTATGGTTGTATAGAGTGTTCCGGTATTGATGTTCATCGCCTTGTTAAGGTCTCCATAAGTGTACTTTTCCGTATTCAGGGAACCCAGCAGATTTGAAAGCAGTGAAACATAGGGAATCATTTCTTTCGATACCGTACGCATGTCAAAATAGAGGCTGGTGTAAATAATGTCATTGGTAAAAGTTTCGTGATGCAATACAGGAACTCCGGCTATCTGTTTCTGGGTTACACCATACCAGGTGGCTTTCGGATCAATATCTTTCAATGTCAATAAGGGGATGGTGGCAAGTGCTTCCGGACTATCCTGACGTTTCTGGAAAGCAATCAGATCCTGCGTCTCCTGAACCAGAGAAGCAACTGCATTATCATCCAGTTTTGATTTGTAATTTTTCAGTTCTTCCTGTACAGCTGCATTCCGCTGCTTATCCAATCGGGAATCCGGAACCATGGTAAGGAGAATGGAATGCGGGTTGTCTACAAAATATTGTTTTATGATCGCTTCAAGGTAGTTTGTTGTCAGAGATTTCTTTACCACTGCAAGCGTCTTCTCGTATTCCAGCCCCCGAAAAGGATCATCCGCAAAAAACCATCCCGGATAGATCCGCATGAGGTAAACGAGTCCTTTCTGAACATTGTTACCTTCTCTCAGGCTAAATTCAGAACGATTCATAATCCCCTGGATTTCACTTTTATCCAGACCTTTTTTCAGTACTTCCTGGATCGTATTTTGGACGATTTCATAAAACTTTTGTTTATCCGAAGCATTTGCATTTTGGACCGTAATTTGAACCACGTTTTGTTTATAGTTGGAAACGGAAGCTGATACATCCTGTCCGATACCTGCTTTCTGGAGGGCCAGCCTGATGGGCGCCGACTCCTGGTTTACAAGCAATTCGGTAATCATATCGAGTGCCATATCGAGTGCCCCGTCTGTATTATGCCCTGCCACCAAAGTAAGAGAAAGAAAGGTCTGGTTGTTTGTATCTGAACCTTCCAGAACCGGGTAAAAAGCAGTAATGTCCTTCATGGCTGCAAATGGCTTCTGGTCGTCGATCACCGCCCGGGAATTGGCCCTGTTGTATTTCGACAGATATTCCTGGTCGATGAATGCGAGTTCTTTATTCAGATCGGCATTGCCATAAAGCAGGATGTAGCTGTTTTCCGGATGATAAAATCGTTTGTGGAACCCGGTAAAAGCTTCCTGGGTGAGGGTCGGGATTGCAGCCGGATACCCTCCGGATTCAAATCCGTAACCATTATCTGGAAAAAGGTTTTTGTAAATATGGTAGCTGAGTTCTTCGTTTGGGTCGGAGAAAGCGCCCTTCATTTCACCATAAACCACTCCCTTATAGGTAACCGGACTCTCTTTATCAGTCATCTCATGATGCCAGCCTTCCTGTTTTAAAATCCGCGGATCGGAATAGAGCAGCGGGTTGAGCACGGCATCGAGATAAACATTCATCAGGTTGAAATAGTCCTTTTCATTCATGCTGGCTACCGGATAAAAGGTGATATCTTTACCGGTCATGGCATTCAGGAAAGTTTTAAGCGAACCCTTCGACAATACATCAAACGGACTCTTAACCGGGAATTTTTTAGATCCATTCAGCACAGAATGCTCCAGAATGTGAGGGGTTCCGTTGTCGGATTCGGGAATGGTTTTGAAAGCAATACCGAACATCTTGTTGGGATCGTCGGCCGCGATTTTGAGCAACCGGGCACCGCTTTTTACATGTTCATAATAATAACATTCTGCATTCACTTCTTTGACAAACCGTTTTTCTATCAGTTTGAAACCGTGACTGACCTCTTGTGCTTTCATATCAGAAATTAAAAAAAACACACACGCTAGAATGACCAGAATGGCCAGTCTTTTAACAGTATGTGTTACATTTGTAGTTGTCCTTTGCATTGTCGTGGGATTTTAAATTCTTTTCGTGCTTAAAAATAGGGAATGAAAAACAATTTCAAAACAAAATTCGTTTTCCCCATATGGAAACTCGATATTGACAGCTGATTTGACGATGAAAATAAGACCATCCTCAGGTTGAAAATATTCTTATAATTTTACGCTTCCATTTAAACTTGTTAAACATTGACATTATGAAAACAATTGTAACAGTGTTTTTTATTGCGATAACATTTCTTTCTTGCACCCGCTCCCGAAATACCCATAACCCGGTTTCCGGCAATGCCGATTCGACCACCATCAAAGAGATTCAGGTTTCAGATCAGGGGAATGTCGCATATGATCAATACTTCACCGGTAAAACCATGCGGTTGGATTTTAACCACAGCGGTACTTCAAAAGAGGAGCATTTCGCCATCGACCACATCGTTTCCGACGGACCATGGCCCGGAAACAAATTCATCCTCATTGATAAACTGGAAATGGGGCTTTACACGCTCCAGGTCATCGACCGGGAAAGCAAAATCCTGCTGTACTCCCGCGGGTTTGCAAGCATTTTCGGAGAATGGCAGACAACGCCGGAGTCAGACAAACAGTGGGGATCATTCAATGAATCAATCCGTTTTCCATGGCCCGGGAAACCAGTCACCATAATCCTGAACAAGCGCAACCTTACAAATAATAAATTTCTGCCTGTCTGGACAGTCGATGTTGACCCGGCTTCACGTGAAGTGAATCCTGCCGATCTTGTCCATTCAAATACAGTGGACGTCATCCGGGACAATGGAAATGCGGCCGAGAAGGTCGATATTGTCATCCTGGGCGATGGTTATACCCGCGCAGAGATGGGGAAATTTAAAAATGATGCTACGCGGCTTTCAGCAGTGCTGATGGCCAACGAACCCTTCAAATCCAGGGCCAGGGATATTAATATAAGGGCTGTTGAAACACCTTCTGATGTTTCAGGCGTTTGCAAACCCCATCCCGGTGTATTCAAACGCACGCCCTTATCAGTGCAGTATGGCGCGTTTGACTCCGAACGTTATGCCCTCACTTTCGACAATAAAACGGTAAGGAATGTCGCATCGCAGGTGCCTTACGACTTCATGGTAATCCTCGTGAATGAGCGGACGTACGGAGGCGGGGGGATTTATAACCTCTATACCACGGTTTCAGCCGATAACAAGTTTGCCGATTACATCATGGTTCATGAATTCGGCCATCATATGGCAGGTCTTGCTGATGAATACTATACCTCATCCGTATCCTATGAAGCCCCTGATATTACTTTAGAACCCTGGGAACGTAATATTACCGCCTTACTTGATAAAGATAAGCTCAAATGGAAGGACCTGGCAGATCCGGGAACACCATTGCCCACTCCCTGGAACAAGGAAGCTTTCGATAAATTCGGTTATGGTATACAAAAGCAGCGGGACAGTCTGAGAAAAGCAAAAGTTCCGGAAGAGGTGATGGAAGCATTATTCATGAAACAGTACAGGCAGGAAAATGAATATTTCGCAAGAGATCAGTACCGAGATGCCGTTGGAGCTTTTGAAGGCGCCGGATACACGCCCAAAGGGCTCTATCGTTCACAACTCGACTGTATCATGTTCACACGCCACATCCACTTTTGCAAAGTATGCCGCCAGACGTTGGACCTTGTGATGGATCAGTATATCGCCAAAGCCCCGCAGAAGTAATCCACCATCACTTCCGGGTTACAGGGGCATATTCGTCATATGCCTGAATTTCCGGAATCTTCTACCGGATTCTCATGCCCCGGATTGATCTCAGCACCGTCAATGTGTTTGAACGGGTTTTTGTGCTTGATCATCTTTCCTTCAACAATGAACACGATCGATTCGGCGATGTTGGTCGAATACCCCGCGATGCGGTCGATCTGGGTCAGGATGATCATCAGGTTGGTAGCCACCACGATCACCTCGGTTTTATGCATCATTTCGTCGAGAATGCGTGAGGATACGGCCTGTACCTTCTCTTCAATGGCATTGGCCGATGAGAAGATATCCCTGACAAAGGTCGTGTTGCGTGTGTTCAGGATGGTAATGACATCTTTCACGATCAGATCGGCCATATTTGCCAGTTCATCCACATGAAGGTCGGTCAGGATTTCCTGGTAATCACTCACTCCTTCGACTTTTGTGGAAATGTTCACGGCCAGGTCGCCCAGGCGTTCCAGGTCATTGTTCATTTTCAACGCCGACATGATCAGGCGTAAATCGGTTGCGACCGGTTGCGTCAGTGCAAAAATGCGCTGGCATAACTTATCAATTTTAACATCCAGCTTATCCACCTTGTTATCCTTTCCGACAACCTGCTGTGCCAGTTCGATGTTACACGTCAGCAAAGCTTCAAGCGAATTGTGTATCTGATCGTACACCAGGTTCCCCATCTTGAGGATCCGCTTGTTCAGTTTTTGCAACTCCTGTTCAAAATGTCTTTCCATGATCGGTATTATTTATAGATGATTTGTTATACCTGACTTTTTTTACCCGAACCTCCCGGTGATGTATTCCTCGGTGTGCTTTTTATCAGGCGTGGTAAATATTTTCTTTGTTTTCCCGAATTCGATCAGCTCCCCAAGGTAGAAAAAAGCCGTGAGATCACTTACGCGGGCGGCCTGCTGCATGTTATGTGTAACGATGACGATGGTATAGTTCTTTTTAAGCTCGAAGATCAGCTCCTCGATTTTTGCGGTGGAAATCGGATCAAGCGCACTGGCCGGTTCATCCATCAAAATGATCTCGGGCTCCACCGCCAAGGTGCGGGCAATGCACATGCGCTGCTGCTGACCACCCGATAAGCCCATAGCTGAATCGTGCAGCCGGTCTTTCACTTCTTCCCATATAAAGGCTTTTTTCAGCGACTTTTCCACAATCTCTTCCAGGGTTGTTTTTTTGTTGATCCCATTGATCCGCGGGCCATAGGCCACATTCTCAAAAATCGATTTGGCAAAGGGATTCGATTTCTGAAACACCATTCCCACTTTTTTACGCAGGTTGACCACATCGATCTGCTTGTCATAGATGTTGAGCGAATCCACCAGTACTTCACCGGTGATCCGGACACTGGGGATCAGGTCATTCATGCGGTTCAGGGTACGGAGAAAGGTAGACTTACCGCATCCCGATGGCCCGATAAAGGCGGTAACCTCCTTTTCCGGAATATCCAGGGAGATGGAATTCAATGCCATCTTAGCGCCGTAATAGAGGCTTAAATCCCTTGTTTTAATTTTTATCTCTTTCATTATTCAAATACTTCGTTGGTCATTTGGTTTTCCTGCGCAATCGCGCACGGATGATGACGGCTGTTAAATTTAAGGTAAAGGTGAGCAGTAATAAAACCATGGTGGTGGCAAACTGAATGGGCATGGTTTGATCAACGTTGGCCGATTGAGTGGCCATGATGTATATGTGATATCCCAGGTTCATAAACTGATCACTCAACGAGGTTGGAAGCGTTGCCAGGTAGTAGGCCGCCCCGGTAAACAGGATGGGTGCAACCTCTCCGGCGCCCCGGCTGACGGCTAATATGGTCCCGGTCATAATCCCCGACCGTGAACCTGGGATTACAATGCGCTTTATGGTTTCCCATTTCGTGGCGCCAAGGGCAAGGCTTGCTTCGCGCAATTCGCGTGGTACGGTGCGAATGGCTTCTTCAACAGAGACGATCACTACAGGAAGTGTAAGCAGCGCCATGGTCAGGCTGGCCCACAGAATGTTAGGCTGTCCCCATTTTAATTGACCGCCTAAAAATGCATCATCCATGCCGCTACCGACAAACTTGATAAAAAATCCCAGTCCGAATAACCCGAAAATGATGGAGGGCACGGTAGCAAGGGTTCTGACGGCAAACCGGATGGTTTGTGCCAGGATTGATTTCTCATGGGCATACTCGGTCAGATAAATGGCCGTGATGGTCCCGAACGGAACAGCTGCAACGGACATGATCAGCACCAGCAATACGGTTCCATAGATGGCCGGGAAAATTCCCCCTTTCATCATGCCATCTGTAGGAAAAGAGGTGAGGAATTCCCAGGAAAAGGTCTCTTTTCCTCCGATGATGATCACGACCAGCAGAATGATGATCACCGCAATGATCAGTATGGCAGAGAATGCGGTTGCCCCTATGAATAATCCGCCGGTTATTGTTTTTTTCCAGATCATGACTGCTTCCCTTGAAAACGTTTAACCAATTTTCCCTTCACATAGAATTCAGCCAGGGCATTGAGGCTGAAGTTGAAGATAAAGAGCAGGGAACCTATCAGAAAGAGTACGTTGTAATGGGTATCGCCAAACACCACTTCGGCCATTTCAGCGCCGATGGTCGCAGCAAGCGTGCGAACCGATTCAAATGGGTTGGCTGAGATCATGGCTGCATTCCCGGTAGCCATCAGCGCGATCATGGTCTCCCCGAACACTCGTCCGATCCCGAGCAGGATCGCGGCGAAAATGCCCGGGGTAGCGGCAGGAAGAGTCACGAACAAAGCTGTTTGCCATCGGGTGGCTCCAAGTGCCAGACTGGCTTCCGTATAGGTACGCGGAACGGCTGTCAGCGCATCTTCGGTGATGGTGAAAATAATCGGAATGGCTGCAAGCGCCATGGCGACACCACCTACAAAAGCGTTCAGCCGGCCATCGTATCCAAAGATATTCTGAAAAAAAGTGGCCATTACCATCAGGGCAAAAAACCCGATAACAACCGATGGAAACCCCGCTAGCAGTTCGATGGCCGGTTTGATAATTTCACGCATCCAATACGGTGCAAATGATGCCGAAAACATAGCAGCCAGGATAGCAATGGGCGCAGCAAATAACATGGCAATGAGGGTTATTTTCAACGTACCGACAATCAGGGGGATCAACCCATACCTGGGATTGTCGGAAACAGGCAGCCATTGCTTGCCTGTCAGACTTTTAAACGTTGCCTGATCAGACCCATAAACAACGGTATCTTCACCCTGAACCTGGTTCTCGATCATTGAAGTATCTTTGGTTGTTACGCCATACTGCTCCTGCCCCGAAGCATTTGTTTGCACATTATCTTCGGCACCACCGTACTGTTCCTGTTTCTGAACATGTTCAACCTTGGCAGCCTCCTTTTTTTTAGCAGAAAAAATTGGTAGAGATTCCTTGAACACAAAGAAAAAGATCAGGACAATAATGGTGATGGAGAGAAAAGCCACACCTGTGATAATCTTTTCGGATAGAAATTCCGACCATCGGAACTTCTTCCTCAACGACTCTTTGGTAAAGACAAATCCCTTTTTTACTATCGGATTATCCATTGTTTTTTATTAACGATGAAAGGCAACATTTAATTAATGCTGCCAGTCATCGATTTACAAATTTACGTATTAACCAAAACCTATTTTACAGGGAAATAGCCGATTTCTGTCACAAGCTTTTGTCCTTCTGCGCCAAGAATCCAGTCGATGTAAGCTTTAATCTCGCCGGTAGGTCTGTTGCACAAGTACATGTAAAGGTAACGGGTAATCGGGTACTGGCCATTTTTTACAGTTTCAGCATTGGCAACATAAGCCTGGCTTTTATCATCTTTTTTTACCAAACAATGTTTTACGCCGGCTGCATAGGCAGCACCGCCATAACCGATTCCGAATTTATCTTTCGATACGGCATTTACCACTGCGGCCGTACCAGGTAAAGTCTGGCAACTGGCTGCATAATCAGTTTTTACAACATTGTCCTTGAAAAACACATAGGTTCCCGAACTGTTCTCACGGCCGTACAATTTGATGTCCTGATCGGGTCCGCCAACCTCTTTCCAGTTGCGTGTTTTACCAGAGAAAATGTTACTCAGTTGTTTTATGGTCAACTCTTTTACCGGGTTTGATTCATTGAGAAAAATGGTGATCCCATCTTTCGCACAAGGTATTTCAATGCCCATCGAGGCATAGCGGTCTTTCAGCTTATCCATTTCCGATTGTTTCATCGGGCGGCTTGAGTTGCAGATATCGGTGGCGCCATTGATAAGGGCGGAAATACCTGTGCCTGATCCGCCACCTGTTACCTGAATGATCGCAGTGGGATGCGATTTCATATAAACTTCAGCCCATTTCTGGGCCAGGATAACCATAGTATCCGATCCTTTGACAGTTATTTTTTTAGGAGCCGGCATAAAGGCGAACCCTATAAGGGCGATCGCGATAATGGCCATTAAACCTGAAACTTTTTTCGATTTTTTCATTTCTATAATATTTCTGGAAAATTAGTAATTTTTAATCTGTGATTTTTAATTTTTTAAAACTTTACCTGCAAACGGAGGGTCAGTGTATTCTGCTTGAGCGAATTGCTGTAATCATACACTCCGGCAATACCATTTACTGAGTAGGCAGAGGTAACATTTCCGACGCCTTTGGCATCTGTACCTACTTTTTTATTCATCGGGATCTCATAGCCGAGCATAATCTTGATGTTGTCGTCAAAGAAATAGGTATAGGCCAGGGTAATTGTCTGATATTTGATATCGCTGGTGCCACTTTTGAGGTTGTTGACCACCACGGTTTTGGATTGCGCGTTTGTGGCAACAACGGGACCGGTTCCGGCATAGGTGAATTTATCGGTAATGACGGTTTTTACGGCGGCATCCCATTTGGCTATACCGATCTGGTCGGAAGCGACTTTTGTGTTGGGATCATAATAATCGTAGCGGATGGCAATCTGGTTGCGCTTTCCGATATTCTTTATCAGATAAACATAATACCCGCTGAAACTCTTCTCGATAGCCGGTCTGCTTGTAGTTGTTGAGGTAGTCAGCGTAGTCAGGGTAAGGGTGTCACCCTTTATGGCAGAAGTCATCGGACTTACCACGGTCGTTTTTGATGTGTAGCCGGGAGTTCCGTTTACACCAAAGATGTATTCCCCCTTGAGGGCAAGACCGCCCAGAAAGTCGAAGTACAACTGGCCTTCGAAACCCACCCAGTTCTTCTTGATCAACTTGCCGATGTTGTCAAGCTTTTTATCATATGTATAATCTGATTTGAGCAGATCTGTTGTGTTGGCTTTTATTGCACCATAATATCCATGAGCGCCAATGCCCAGGGCACCGATATTTCCAAATTTGAATGTATAGGTTACTCGTCCCATAAAGTCCTTGTGATTGTCAAAATCATTGTTCAGCGGATTTATATTTACACCTGCAGCATCGGGAATGGTAAGACCATCATTGCCGTTGAACAATGCCAACTGCACTTTCAATGGAATTTTAGGCGGTGCAATTTCCAACTTGGCGCCGGTTGCACGTTCGTCGGGGTAAATGGCGCGGATTACGCGTGAACGCTCAGGCACCTCACGGCTGCTCGATGAATATTCGACTTCGTAATTGGGCCGGTTGAATTTACCGGCATATAGTGAAAAGGTCTTTAACCAACGGTCATTCAACTGAACATACGCATCTTTCAAGGTAATGTTGCCTGGCTGGAAATCCGGCTGCAGTACAAATACCACCCCGTTAATCGGTTCATACTGAAATTTAATTCTTACGCGGCGAAGCATAAACACATTGTCGGGGTATGCATTCGAAGCTTCATAATGCAGAAACTGGGCCTGGATATAACCTGATAATTTAATTTTGGTCAATTTGGCAAGATCCGCTTCGGCGGTTGCAACTCTTTCTTCAACACCACCAACCTTGTCGCGCAGGGTGCTGACATTTTCTTTCAGGGTATCCTGTTCTTTTTTCAGTGCATCAAACTGGTTTTGTGCTTTGGTAACAGTTGACAAAACCAACATCGGAAGGATCAATCCGAGGGTTAAAAGGAAGTTTGTAATTCTTTTCATGTTTATAGGTTTATAATTTGCGGCAAAGGTATTTCTACCGTCCTCAGGTAATGTTAACAAATGGTTACCTTTAGGTTAACAAATTGTTAACGGATTACCTGATTATAGAACTTATAAACTGATATCCAGTGATTAAACACATCTTACCCCCTCTTATGACGGAGCGATGGCAGGAAAGTGAGGTTTTTCGGTTTCCTTACTTCTCCGGTGTTTTGTATTTCAGCGTAAAGGTGGTGCCATGGTCGTTTGTCAGCTTCATTTCTCCTTCAATCTGCTGGCACAAAATATGAACAACCTGTAATCCCATGCTTTTGTGATGTTCGAGCGGAATGTCAGACGGGATGCCGATCCCGTCATCCTTTAACATAAGACTATAGTCACCGCTAAGAGAATCAACTTTTAAGGTTATCCATATATTGCCCGTTCTGCCATCAGGGAATGCATGTTTATAGGAATTGCTCAGAATCTCGTTGACGATCAGCCCGAGAGGGATTGATGCTTCAATATCCATCACCGATTCGTCGGCTTCAAATTTCAATACAATATCCCGCCTGTTATAGGTTCCGGCAATTACCGATGCAAGCGACCTGAGATAGTCGGAAAAGGAAATGTTCTCAAAATCCTTCGACCGGTAGAGCATTTCATGCACAAGTGCCATGGTACGTATGCGCAATTGCAGGTTTGTCAATGACTGAAGCAGTTCCTGGTTTTTTGTTTGCGCCATCTGCATGTTAATCAGACTGACCAGGATCGCAAAATTATTTTTTACCCTGTGATGAATCTCCTTCAGAAGATTTTCCTTTTGTTTGGTTCCATCCATTATTTCAAGTTCTTTTGTTTTACGTTCCTGAATATCGCGTGTAACCCCAACCATGCCTTTAAATATCCCGGTATTGGGGTCAAAAAGCGGGTTTAATATCGATTCAACCCAAAAAAAACTACCATTCTTCTTCTTTGCCATGTAAATAAATTGTTGAGAAGCCCGGGTCTTCAACATTTCGTCGAAGCTATTCTCAACATAATCTGTATAATCCGGATGTGTCAGATCAAAGGGCAATAATTGCAAAATTTCCTCCGGTTCATATCCATATACCTTCAGGGAAGCCGGAGAAGCATAGGTGAGTTTCTTGTTGCTATCCGTATGCGTTATGAAATCACCTGAATTTTCAGAAAGAAACCGAAACTGCTGTTCCCGGTCGCGGGTTTGCATCTCAGTTGTTTCCCTTTCCTTTATTTCAGCTGACAGCATCACATTCAGGCTTTGCATATCCCATCTCACCCTTCGGTTATAGAGGAGCTGAAAGACGAGAATCACCATTAAAACAGCTGCCAGACCAGTTACTATTTTCATAAAAGTAAACTGGTATTTCTGGTTTTCCATGTTCAGCGTTTGGATTTCATGTCTTTTTATGAGCATTTTCCGCCATTCCCTGATTTGCTGAATATGTTGATTGGCTTCGAGAATAGCAATGTTGCTTTTATTTTTTTCCTGCTCCAGGGCTTCATAAACCGAAATATATTTCCGGTAATATTCCAGGGATTGTTTGTAATCACCGTGCTTCAGATAATATGAATAAAGATGACGGTATGCATTTTCAACCAGATTTTTCCGGTCATATTTAATCGCAAGACTCAAACCTTTGTCAAAATAAAACTTTCCGGAATCAGCTTTTCCCAGCATATAAAAATCTCCTCCGATATTAATCAATGAACTATTCACTTCGATGGGTGCATGAGAAAGTTGTCTGGTATGTAATGCCTTTTTGTTAAATAACAGTGAGTTCAGATAATCTTTTTTCTGAAAATATACATGGCCGATCCGTGTATACAAGGAGCCCATTAAACTTCCCTGGGTAGTATCTGCATCTTTTATGAGATCCTTATAATAGGACAATGCCACATCATACTTCTGCTGATCCATATAAACACTTCCGATATTGTTCAGAACAAAGAATTCGTTTTTCTTGTCACCGGCCCGTTGAAAAGCTGCAAGCGCATCCTGGTAATACTGCATTGCTTTTACATAATCCCCGTTGCTTTGATGGATCAGCGCCAGATATTCAAGGAATGTCCCCGTCATTATGGGTTTATTCGTAACTTGTGACAAATTCAGCCCTTTGTTGAGAAAGAACAGTGCTTTATCGTAATTCTCCAACGAGCGGTTCAAAGCGCCTATTTGGGCTAAAACGTCCAACTCCCCGGCAGTGTCCTTGCTCATGTTATAAATTTTCAATGCAGCAAGATAGTGTTCCTGAGCCTGCAAAAAATTACGTCTGCCTGCAAAATAATCTCCCATGACTATCCTTGTCCTGGCTTTCAATTGCGGATTGTTCGCCTTGATCGAAATTTGTAACGCCATTTCGATATTAATAAAAGCTTTTTGAGGCAGTGTATCCCATATCAACCGTGCAAGTTCAAGATAAATTTCACCTTTTTTTATCTGGCCTGAATGAGACATGATTCGGTATAGGCTATCATGGACACAACGATCCCGCGGGGTATACTGAGCATATAATCCCTGGGTAATGACAGAAAGAAAAATGGCTGGTATCAACAAATATTTATTCATGCAATGCCTTCTCCTTTGGGTTCAAAGATAGCAATTACATTAAGACCACAAATGAAATATCCGTCGGAATCGTTTCTCAGGTGGCAGAAGAACTAAATTCGGACTTGAATTTTTTATATGCCTTATTCCATTCCTTTAACAACCGCATACCTTCTAGTGCCAGACGCTCCAGCCTGGCTTGTGAAACATGTACATCCTGCATATCTTTGAGAATGGCATTGCGCTGATTTTTCCAGTTACGTATCTCATCGATCAATCTGACTTCAAAATGATTTGAAAAAAGAGGATATCTGGAGGTTATATGCAGATGCTTAACCCTTTTAACAGATTGTTCAAGTGAATATCCGGTGCCCGGACTAAGATTTTCAATTTTCTCCAGTATCTTTTTCAGTTTTTTTTCCATCATGGATGACAGAATCCACGAAGCCTCAAGATAAAATTCGCTTTTAATGGCAAGTTCTGCTTTACTTAACTGCTTTTTAACCTCACTTTTCTTTTTTTCAGGTTGGTTTTTACCTTTTTTCATACTGGTGTATTTAAAAAATATTGATCCTAATTTTCAGTAAAGTTAGAGAATATTTTTCAGCTCGTACGTGTAACATACTTTTACCGGAAAATCTTTTCTGATTAAGCGGAATTGTACCTGTTGAGATCATGTTCATGAAAATTTAACAAAAATTTCACATTCATGTAAAAAAATATGTGTACTTTTGCACAATATTTAGTATAAATTAACATATCAAAAAATGAGTATCGAAAAGAAGTTATTAAAAGCCAAACCTGTTTGCAAAGTTAAATTCTCCCTTTCAGGAGATCAGTATAATTCCACATCGTCAATCCTCCTCGTTGGGGATTTCAATAATTGGCAGATGGGCGAAACCCCTTTAAAGAAGGCTAAGACCGGTGTATGGTCTGTTTCTCTGGACCTGGAAACAGGTAAAGAGTATCAGTTCCGTTACCTGATCGATGGCACCAACTGGGAAAACGATCCCGAAGCCGATAAATTCGTTCCAAGCGGCCTGGGTTCCGAGAATTCAGTTCTCGCACTCTGATAATACTGATGAAAGGGGCGAGGCCCCTTTCATTCACTCTTCAGCCAGATCGTCGCCTCGTAAGGGGCCATATCCTTTTCATTTTCTCATCAGCCAGATCGTCGCCTCGTAGGGTGCAATCTGCATATTCTGAAAATAGCTGAATTCTTCCGGGCTTCTGTGGGGTAACACGATAATTTTTCCACAGATACGCCTTGGTTATGGTAATGTATTGTTCTTGCCTTTAAAGTCCGGGATTACAATTTCAGATTTCAGATTTCAGATTTCAGATTTCAGATTTCAGATTTCAGATTTCAGATTTCAGATTTCAGATTTCAGATTTCATGCCTCACAGGGGGTGAAAAATGTGAAATGCGAGAAGTGAAATATGAAATATGAAATGCGAATTATACTTTGCTACCTTCCCCCCGGAAATTCCGCTTGATCCGTTACAACCATGCGTTGCTCTTCAGTTTTTAGGAAATGGGCTGGGATTCTATTTTTTCACTTCTTTTCCAACCGCTCCTTGATTCCGCGCATGATCTTTAAAGGAGTATCGGTGATCACCATGTTGTAGATCCAGTTTGGTACGCTGCCGGCCGGGTCGACATACCCCTCAAGGTAAACATGAATGGTTCCGTTTTTCATGTCCTGGATGACCCATTTCTGCCAGTAGTTTTTTATCCGGACATATTCTGGATTCTCGGGGATCGTATTGAGAAGCGGCACAGAATAGATGGTACGTATTCCTGTAACGGGATCAGTCGTTATGGTTGCATCGACGCACAGGTCGCGGTCGGTCACCGGCCAGGGCGCCCCGTATACCAGATAATACTGAATATGCTTGTCTTTCTCGTAGAGCAAAACATTAATTTCCCGGAGGTTTTTATCCCACCAGTCGACGTTTTTCACATTCCCGATCAGGTTGCAAACTTTTTCCATCGTGGTATGGAGGTCTGCTTCCCCCCTGAATGATTTGAGAACACTGCCTGCATCTTTGCGGGTGTAAATCTTAATCCCTTCCTTTTCTTTGATAAACTCCCATTTCTGGGCTTGAAGATCAATGGCTAGAATTACCAGGATAAGGGAAACCAGCAACGTCGTATACGCTTTATTCGTCATTGGAGCAACTCATTTTTTGGCAAAGTAACGGCAATCTTTCCGGATACCCAAAAAAAGTCGCAGACGCCCCGGCAACAGTCCGTGACCATTTGCAGGAAATTGCGCCGCTCGGCTGATCAGGGTCGCCTGATGGATTGCTTCGTCGGCAATGTTGGTTTTTTTCCGTTCTTTGCACCCATGCCCCTCTACCTCGCCTCACTCAATTCAGGAAGCAACGGAAACTGTTACTACATCGGCAACGGGCAGGAGGCCGTCCTGATCGATGCAGGCATCTCCTGTCGTGAAACGGAGCGAAGGTTGATCCGTTCGGGATTGTCTGTGCGAAGCGTGAAAGCGATATTCATCACACATGAACATACCGATCATACCCGGGGTGCAGAGGTACTTTCCCGGAAATACAGGATACCGGTTTACATCACCGAAGCAACATACCGCAACAGCCGTCTTAACCTGGATCCACAAGTGATGAAATCTTTTTCCGCACATAGCCCTGTGCATATCGGTGCCCTCCGCGTGAATCCATTTCCCAAACGGCACGATGCCACCGAACCGCATAGCTTTACAGTAAGTACAAACGGCATCACTGCAGGGGTTTTTACCGATATCGGTATGGCTTGCGAACATGTGGTGAACCACCTCGGCAGGTGCAATGCAGCGTTTCTGGAGGCAAACTATGATGATGGAATGCTGGAAAGAGGACGTTATCCCATCTTCCTTAAACAACGCATCCGGGGAACAGAAGGCCATTTGTCGAACGACCAGGCGTTAGAACTCTTCACCACCCACCGGCCATCCTGGATGCAACTCCTGATACTTTCTCATCTCTCGGCCGAGAATAACCACCCGCAATTGGTGCATGAACTCTTCAGCAGGCATGCAAACGGTACAAAAATCGTTGTTGCGTCGCGGCATGAGGAAACGGAGGTGTTTTGCATCAGTGAATAATTTGACGAATGGGTTTTTATCTCCGTCCAGCTCCATTTGCTGATATCAAGCGTGCTTTCTATGACCTTCTCCTGGTCATCAGGCAACTGGTAAAAGAAATCAGTGCCTGTCACCTTTTCAACGCTGTCAATGGTCACGGCATAATGTTGCAACGGTTCCTGCGACCCTTTATTTGGCAAAATGAATCCGATACCTTTGATTTCAGGTTCGGTGTAGTCCATGATTACCTTGTAGAAGAACGCAGGAACAGTTATCCTGCCGGCGCCTATTGTTGGCAGACCCTTGGATAAAACCGTCCCTGTAACCACGTAAACAGCCTTGTCGTCGACAGCCCACTGCCGCACCTGCCCTTCAAGCTTTGACCAGATACCCCGGTTAAAACTTGGTTTCTGCGGTGACATATTTGACAAGTAGAAGGACTCCTCCATCGTTTTATAAGAAAAGCACATATCAGCCGACGGCGCCAGATGACCCTTGTCATAGCCCGAACCTTTATAATCCGCATTGGAAATGGCACAGGAAGATAATAGCGGGTCGGGAACGAAATGGTTATTTCTTTTTACCACCGGAACTGTTTCTTCTGCCGTGAGCTCATAAGCAACCCAGTTGGCCATGCGGCAGGATTTATTGAATGAAAGGGTGTATGCCGTATGCGTAATTATCTGGTCATTGGGATTGGCCTGGGGAAGCTCAAGATGGGAAATTGAAATCGGGTGAAAACTCATGGCTGATCCGGTGGGAGCGGGTTTCGACGTTCCATCAGCGTACAGGAGAATCATCCTGCCGTCAGGGTTTGTGATTTCCTGCTGGGCAAAAGAGAACCCGAAGGAAAAAAGTATGCACAGCATACAATAATAGAGTCGTCTATAAAAGGTGTTTTTCACAGCGAGACGCGAAGGTTTATGTTGTTAAATATGTATTATTTGCATCATTTTTTCTCTGTAGCAAATGTCAAGATTTGACTTTGCAGCGTTGGTTCAAATTCAGGGGTTGACCATTCAACCCGCAAGTTAAAACTAAAATATCAACACCTGTCATAACGGTTCAAAAAAAGCTCAAATTCTCCGCAACCTGTGTCCGGCTACACCTGTACAATCAAAGCAAATCTTTGGTTCTGCACCGTCTTTTACCTAAAAAACAATGGATCAAGAGAAATTTTTGGGGGATTACTTTGAAATTGAATTCGATTTATTGAGAGAATCTGGAAAATAATTGCAATCTTAAAACCCCATAGGGGTGATATCTCTGTAGCAAGAGAAAATCGGTCTATTCCTAAAAGCCCCGTCGGGGCGACATGTTTGTTGAACCTGTCTAATCAGTGCTGTTGAGCTTATCAAATATTAAGACGAATAATTTATTTCGCAGCTACGCTGCTCTAAGATTAACCCCATATTATTACTACAAAGATTAGGCAGCTACGCTGCCAGTTTGGAAAAAAATGTAAAACCCTCAGATTTTCCTCTTGATCTAATACAACATCCTTATGATCTGTGAGATATGTCGAATACACCAGCATCTCCGTTGGTTTTGGTATACTGTTATATTTGGCGGATCATCCGGATAAAGTTGTTATCATTGCAATTGATACTTCGCCGCAGGGTAGCGGGGAATTAACCCAAATGACCCCACCCCATCCCCTTGAAGGAGAGGGAGCAGGGGGAGAGGTCATAAAAAATTAAAACCTTAATTCAAATTATCATGAAAAAACCGATTTTACTGATTTTCGGATTTGCGGCATCATTTTGTTTTGGCTTCCTCTTCAAGACACTCATTACAAAAGACCATGTCCTCAATGTCAATGTCGAACAAAAAACCGACAATACGATTATCATGAAAAAAGTTACAGGAATTGCAGGTGTCTTTTTTAAGTGTAAAGACCCGAAGAAAATTAAAGACTGGTATAAAACCCATCTGGGGTTTGCAACAGACCAGTACGGGGCACGCTTTGAGTGGCAGGAAGGTGCCGACACAACAAAAAAAGGTTCCATCCAATGGAGTCCGTTTTCGGAAAAAACAACTTATTTTGACCCTTCAACCAAGGATTTCATGATTAATTACAGCGTCGCGAATTTGGTTAGCCTTGTTGAGCAACTTAGAAAAGAAGGAGTAACTATTGTCGACCAAATTGAAACTTATGAATATGGCAAGTTTATTCATATTATGGACATCGAAGGAAACAAAATTGAACTGTATGAACCAAATTATGATTATGGCAAAACAAAAAAAGCACAAGCCAGATAACGACATATGAAAAAACGACATCCGTTAACCGCACAACAATGAAAAACAAACCATGCAACAAAAAATAATAGACCTTACACAGCTTCTTAATGGGAAAATCACGGTCTACCCTGATACTGTTGCACCCACCTTTGAAGTTTCCAATACGGTAGCGAAAGATGGGTTTACCGAGATGCAGATGTCGATGGCTTCTCACACGGGAACCCATATTGATGCACCCTGTCATGTAGTGCAAGATGCAAGATCACTTGACCAGTTCTCAGTTGACAGGTTCGTTGGCAAAGCTATCGTAATCCCTTGCCGGGGCCGGAATGAAATCAGCATGGAATACCTTCAAACGTTTGAAGAAAAGATAGCTAAGGTTGATTTCATACTCTTCTATACTGGTTGGCAGGAAAAATGGGGCACCAGCGGTTACTTTGACGATTGTCCCATTCCAACAGGAGCAGCGGCGCAATGGCTGACAAAATTCAACCTGAAGGGTATTGGGTTGATGCTTTCTCACTGGATTCGATGATCACCGCAAATAAAGTAACTGAGGAAAACTTACCAAACCATCATATTCTGCTCGGAAAAGAGATTCTGCTGATCGAGAACCTGACCAATCTGGATAAAATCTCAGATTGCGTATTTACATTTCAATGTTTTCCAATGAAGGTTGAAAATGCGGATGGTTCGCCCATCAGGGCAATCGCAATGATTGACGAATAACCGAATGCAGAATCGGAGGGCAAACAGAGGCTATTTGCTGATCATTGCCATTTATTACTGATCGAAAAAAAGAAGGTTGCGCCCTTTCCCGGTTCCGATTCTGCCCATATGCGGCCTCCATGCCTTTCAATAATCCTGTGCACGGTAGCTAATCCAATTCCTGTTCCGGCAAACTCCTTGCTGGTATGAAAGCGTTGGAACGGAGTGAACAGGGTTGTTGCTTTTGACATGTCAAACCCGGCACCGTTATCCTTTATAAAAAAAACAATTTCCCTTTCTGAGACTGTTTTACCAAAAGTAATGATGGGATGATCCACTTTACCGGAATATTTCCAGGCATTGCCAAGCAGATTATTAAGCACAACATGCATCAGGTCAGGGTCAGCAAGGATTATAAGGCCATTCTCTATATGGAAGTCAGCCTTATGTTCCTTCTCCTGTTCAATATATTCTTTTACAACATTCCGGGCTATATCACTGAGGTCAACAAATTCGGTCTTGATTTCTATTTTTGCAGAATGTGAAAATTGAAGTAAATCATCAATTAGTTTGGACATTGCATAAGCAGACTTATTTATCCTGGCAAGGAACTCTTTTGCCTCATCATTTAGAGCATCAGCATACTCCTCCTGAAGAAGGTGAGTGTATCCTGCCACAATATTCAAAGGAGAACGCAAATCGTGGGATACCATGGACGAAAATGCCTCCAGCTGCTGGTTTGCAGACACCAGGTTTTCATTGGCAGCCATGAGCTCTGCCTGGGTTGATGTCAGCTGGTCGTTCCGTTCCACAGCAGCTTCATAAACAGATAAAAGCAGGTCCAATATCTGCTTCTTTTCAGAATTTATCTTAAACTTTTCACCCCGGAATATGATTTCAATGACCATTTCCGCAGAACCTCCTGCCCTAAGGTCACGGTTGGCGAGCAGGTAATGAATTCTCGATAACAGGTATTGCTCCTCATAAGGCTTGGTGATAAAATTATCGGCACCCGACTGCAATCCTTTAATAATATCGAGGGGATCCCTTAACGAGGTCAGCAGAATGACAGGGACATCTTTTAAAGTCGGATGGGATTTGAGTTTGTAGCAGAATTCATATCCGTCCATTCCGGGCATCACGATATCACTGATTACCAGTACCGGTGCCCGTTCCAATGCAGCAGTATATGCATCGTCTGCATTGCTGTACATTTTGTTGTTCAGATTATTACTGTCAAAAAGATTCTTAAGTTTTTTGGCCTGAACCCTTGAATCCTCAACAGCCATGATATAACCATTGCCCAACGAAATCTGATAGGATGTCTGCATAACCAGTTATTTTAAAATAGTGAAAATTTGTACAATTTCTTTTACAATATCACCGGGAGGCAGAACTTTGACTGCTCCACCCAATCTGATCGCTTCCCCGGGCATTCCGTAAACAAGGGCAGATTGAGCATCCTGGACAATAGTTAAGGCCCCCGAATCGTGCAACATTTTTAATTCCCTGGCACCATCTACGCCCATCCCGGATAGCAGGATACAAACAGAATGCTTTCCATAAACCAGGTTGACATTGTTAAACAGGTAACCAACCGCCGGCCTTAATCCTTTTTCAGGAGGATTCCGTGTAACAGCGATGATGTCTTCGCGCTGCAATCCCAGGTGATGGTCTCCCGGAGGGAAATAAACATGGCCAGGAAGCATGAGTTCCCCATTCGTGGCAATATGAACCGGCAAATTTGAAGTCGAATTAAGCCAGTCAACATAACCCTCGGCAAAATGGGTATCAATATGCTGAACGATCAAAACCGGAACCGGGATACTATTTGGCAGTTCCTGCAGGATTGACTGGATAACCTGGGGACCGCCTGCGGATGCCCCTATTGCAATGATTTTACTTTGAGAATAATCAGCGACCGTTGAAATCTGCCCGGCATGCGTTTCATCCGAGCCCCGTGGCCGAGTGCTGCCAGAGTTTCTTGCGACTTTGCGTCGAGGAGCGACTTTGACTTCCGACATCATTTTCAGTGTGTTCCTGTAGTTTCTCGCAGTTTTCGTAAACTGAGGGTGACCCGGGCCAAAGGGCCTCGGAAGAATGGTCAGGGCGCCAGCCTCCAGGATGCTGAAGGACATTTTAATTTCGGACGGATTGTAAAAACTGCTGACAATGACTATCGGGACGGGAGTTGACTCCATAATCAACCGGGTTGCCTCCACCCCATCCATGACAGGCATGTAAATATCCATACTTACAACATCAGGACCCAAGGAGGCAACGAATTCGACAGCCTGCCGTCCATTAAGGGCCACTCCGACCACCTCAAACCTCTGATCCTCCGCGAGCAGACCTTTTAACAAACTCTGTCCAACAAGCGTATCCTCAACAATTAAAACCCGAATTTTCTTATTGTTAACCATTGATATTCATTTTATTGCAAAATACCTTGTCCGGTCTGCCAAAAGGAACTCCATAAAAAACAATCATCCTGGGCTACAGGAAGGTTATTTCTACTTTAGTCGCCGAAATTTTTCAGTATTTCTTCCCATGTGGATTGTCCAAATCTTGAAACAACCATCTCTTTTAAACAATTGGCTATGGCACCTTTCATATCAATGTTATTAATTACGATTAAAGCAGGAATAAAACTATATAGTTAAGATTCTCATTAAAATAGTGACTCTTAAATCATAAAAGTCGTTTTATCATTTCCAGCAGGTTACTTTGTTCAAAACTGCTTTTAACAATATAAGCATTGGCGCCAGCCTCCATGCCCCGCTGGCGATCATCAGGAGAATCAAGCGCCGTTACAAGGATAACGGGCAATTCAGAAAGCCGTTTATCATCTCTGATTCTGACAGTCAGATCAAAACCATTCATCCGGGGCATCTCCACATCTGACACCACCAAATCGAAGGTTTCATTTTTCAAAAACTGGAAAGCTTCCATCCCGTCAACTGCTGTCTTTACGATATATCCGGCTGATTCGATAATATTTCTAAGCAGGGCACGTAACGTAATTGAATCTTCGGCAACGAGAATATACCTCTCCCTGGCTTCGCGAGTCCCTTCGTAGTTGTCAGTCTCAGCTTCCGCAAGGGTTTGCCTCACCTGCGCCGCAGACTCCATGAGTTCCGGTATGTTGAGAATAGGTATAATCCGGCCATTGCCAAGAATAGTTGCTCCTGAAATGTTACGGATGTGAGCCAACTGGGGGCCCAGGGTTTTCACCATGCCTTCATGCTCGCCAAGCACTTCATCGACCACAAAGGCAATTCGTTTCTGCACCATTGCAAGAATTAATACCGGCATCGGCAGCATATTTTCCAGCTTTGATTTCCGTTCAGGAATTCCAAGCACATCTCCAACCCTAACCAGGGCAAGGCTTTCACCATTGTAAATAATAATCTGTTTTGTCTCAACTGATTTCACCTCCTCCTTCCGCACCCTGATCGCCTTTTCCACGGCTGTTGTCGGGATGATGAACATTTGTTCGTTTACCCGGACCAGGATGCCACGGAAAGTAGCAAGCGTAACAGGCAGGGAGATGTTAAATGAAGTTCCCTGCCCATGGGATGAATCGACAGAAATGCTGCCCCCGAGTTTCGCGATTTTTTCAGCAACAATGGCCATGCCGAGACCTCTCCCGGAAATATCTGTTATAAACGAACTCGTGGATATTCCTGATCTGAAAATCAACGGAAAAATCTCTTGGTCGGTCATTTGAAGCGCGGATTCACTGGTCACCATTCCCATTTTAATGGCTGATTGAAGCACACTTGCCCTGTTGATCCCTGCGCCGTCATCCCTGATATGCAATTCGACATCCAGGCCTGACAATTTTGTGATCGTGATCATCAGGCTTCCTGCTGTCGCTTTTCCCGCTCTTTTACGTGTATCCGGGGTTTCCAGTCCATGATCTACGCAATTGCGGATGAGATGAATTAACGGATCTTTCATCTCTTCCAGAATCCTCCTGTCTATTTCAATTTCTTCTCCCTGTATTGTAAGAACGACCTGCTTGTCAAATGCCTTTTCAAGATCGCGTACAATTTTCGGAATAATTTCCAGGATTGTGGAAAAGGGGCTAAGCAGCGTGGTTTTAATATCGATTAAATGATCGTCGATCATTCGTGCCATCGACCGGTGAAACTGCTCCATCTCCTTAACCACCGGTTGCATTTCCTTGTCCCTCTTTTTTGCAACCTCATTGATAAGGTAACCGAGCGTCGCCTTGGCTGAAATAAACTCCTCCGCTTCGCGTAACAACACGCCTAATTTTGCTGTTGAAATCCTCACAGTGTCCGGTGATAAAGGTTTTTCAACCTTCCCCAACAGAACCGGATGCACCGGCGTTTCAAAAACCGGCATTGGAATGGGTTTGGCAGAAGGTCCGGCAGTTTTCTCTTTTGTTCCGGCATCCACAACAGGCAATGTGTTTGATGCAGGCTCTTCGCCTTTCAAATCCCGGGTATTCAGAATTACTTCAATTTGCTTTGTAAGTTGCACTATTCTGTTTGCTCCTATGCTTTTTTCACTTGCATCAATTTCTGACAACAACACCCCGAGGGTATCAACCACCTTATACAGTATATCGTACATTGACGCCGAAAGTGTGAGTGTGCCCTGTTTTGCAAGGTGAAAAACACTCTCCATCGCCTGGCAAAGCCGTTCGATTTCACCTTGATTTACTGCCCTTGCAGCTCCTTTCATGCTGTGAATCTCACGAAATACAGTTTCGATCAAGGTTTTCAGAGCAGGTGGGGCAGGGCTCTTTTCAAGCTCCAGCAAGCCACTTATGATGGCCTGATGGTGTTCGGCTGCTTCAATCTTAAATTCAGCAAGCAATTCAAGCAGAAAGGCTTCTTGTTTTCTGTCCATGACATTACCTAAAGAGTAAACTTTTCTATAATGTTTTTCAAATTTAGTCCCAGATCGTTGAGCCCGTTTGCGGCAGTCTGAGTCTGTTTGGTACCAACAACATTTTGTTCGCTGGCTTGTTTTATATTCTCCAGGGCAGGAACAATCTGGTCCATAGCAGCCATTTGCTGCTGAATAGAGGCAGATATCTGGATCACCGACTTTGCCGCTTCATTCACAGTCTCTGCAAGGGTTTCGATCATCTCGCCGCTCTGCATGGCCAGATTGCTGCCATTTTCGACTGCTTTGGCCCCCTGCTCTGTTGCCATTACGGCTTGATTTACGGCTTTTTGTATATCATTTAAAATTTGCTTGACCTGTGCGGTGGCCTGCTTGGATTGTTCTGACAAACTGCGGATCTCCTGGGCAACCACCGCAAACCCCCTTCCATGTTCTCCGGCTTTTGCAGCTTCGATGGCGGCATTGACCGCCAGCAGGTTGGATTGATCGGCAATGTCGTTAACCGTCGACGTTATTTCGCCTATCGACCGGTTTTGCTCTGAAAGCTTTACCACCGTTTCAGCAATCAGGTTCATTTGCTGGTCGATTTTTTTCATCCCTTCAATGGTTTGCAAAACTGATTCCTTCCCGTTTTCTGCAGCCTCTGAAGCCTGTTGAGAGTTTGTCAGAACCGTTTGCGCCTTTTGGGTAGCGAGCATGGCTGTCTGGCGAATTTCCTCAACAGTGGTGGCTGTTTCAGATATAGAGGTTGCCGTTTCAGCTGCGCTGGTGAACACTTCCGTGACCGTAGTAAGTATTTCGGCAACTGATGTCCCAAGGATGTTTACACCACTTCTGATCTCGGAAAATATTTTTCTCAGCATTCTGAACATCCACACAATAATGATCAACGAGAGAATTACCATACCGGTTCCTATGCCGATCAGGATATAAAAATCAGTTTTTACGAGTAAATTGAAATGGCTGATGATCTCCTTGTCCCGGATGTCAAGGTCCTTCTCAAGAGCCAGAATCCGTAACCGGATGTTTTCATAAAGAGGTTTCTGAACATTCAATGAAAGGGCAGCCGCATCATCCACCTTCCCCACCTGAATCATGCTGATCTGAGCCTTCCGGTTCTCACGGTAGATCCCCATCATCTTTCTTATTTCACCGAATTGCTGCAATTCTTTTGGCAAATCCTGCAGGCTCTGTTCAATTGAGGTACAACGGGTTTCAATTTCCTCAACCTGAACCGCGATTTCTTGTTGCAATGTGTCTTTCATTGACTTCTCCCGAGACATAATCATTTCAAGGATTAATGAGCGAATCCGGTTTTCATCTGACCGGACCTGGGTAAGCGACCGGCTTAGCTCAAACGACCTGATCATCTGACCTTGGGCGCTGTTGCTGTGGGTGCTGCTCAGGTATGACACAAACACCGTGACGATGATTGCCAGGATGATGAGTCCGAACCCAAGAAAAAGCTTGTTGCGGGTACTTAACGATGATATTGATTTCATTGCTGTTTCCTCCTTTATGAAATATTTGTTTATTTTTGATTGACGATGATCATTTTGCTTGTAAGGATGGCAGCGGCATCAAGCAGGATATGACCATCAGCGGTTATTCCTTTGATATATCCGGATCCTGTTCCGGTTACGGTTACCGGCGGTATACTCAGCTTGTCCGCATCGATTTCCCTGGTTCCAGTGATCGAATCTGCAAGTATACCAAATTCTATCTGGTTATGGTTGAGAACAATTATTTTATTCAGTTCCGAAATGCCTTTGTCCCTCAGGTTAAAGAAATCCCTAATGTTAATGACCGAGATAATTTTTCCACGCATATTCATTACACCGACTACAAAATCAGGCGTCCCTGGAATAACAGTTATCTCTTTAACCGGTAGAACTTCCGAGATAAAAGAACTGTCAATACAATATTTTTCGGGGATCAGCAGAAATTCAACCACCAATATGGGTTTTCCCATTTTTTCTGTCTCCGTTTTATGGCCTGCAACCCTTTTTGCACGCTCCCTGAGAATAACCTGGTCATTTTTCATTGGTCATAATTAGAGTCTCTGTAATTTCAATTATTCTGTCGGCAGTCAATCCTTCAAAACCAGTCACGATGTCATTTCCGGGAAATGCCGATAAAAGGTCCCTCACATTTTTAAAATGTTTTACAGCGGTGCGCCTGTTCCCGTTTCGCAGAGATAAATTTCCCATCAGAAAATGGGCCAGTACATGATTCTGATCCATGAAAAGCGCCCGTTTTAGGATTGATTCAGCCATTGATGTCTCGTTTTTCTCAATCATGATAGTTGCTACAAGACAATAAGAGTCAGCAGTTGCTCCGTCCTGAAGAAGCAATTTGTCTCCCCACCTTCGCGCTTCTGCCAGGTTCCCTGAATTGGCGTAAGATTTAACCAGCAATGTAAACACATCAATATCCGAAGATTTTTTTTCAAGCAACCGGATGCATTGTTGCGCACACTGGTGATATTGCCCCTTCTCAAAAAGATCGCGAACTTCACCGGTCGACAGAAGGTTTGTTGTTGTTGCTTTTGGCCTGGAAGGCACTGGTGATGACAGGCGTGGCACTGACTGTGCTGGTTTAACTTTCAGCGATGGAGCAGGTTTTCCGGAATTGACAGAATTCCCGGCCGCCATATTTACGCGCGGTGAATGTATAATATTGTCGTCCTTTGGAACCTTCCGGTAAAAGATACCCTGGTTATATTTCAGAACGGCAAAGTCACTGAAATATTCATCATTCAGTTCCACCGCACTGGTCAACAGCCAACCCTTTTCCGCCAGTGATTGAAAAAACCTGTGTGCCACCTGCCCGACCTGTGCAGGTTTGAAATACATCAGTACATTCCTGCAAAAGATTACATCTATGTTTTGGGTGTTTGTCAGCATTGACGGGTAAAGGTCATCTGCAAGGTTAAGGATTTCAAAAGAGATCATCTTCTTTAGATCAGGGTTGATCTCCCAGTTTTTTCCTGAAGGCGAAAAATATTTATTCTTAACTTCCATGGGGGTTTCACGAAAAGACCATGGACTAAAAATGCCGGTTTGGGCTTTTTTCAAAAAATTGCGGTTTATATCTGTTGCAAGGATCGTAATCTTCCAATTTTGTAAATCCGGCAGGAGCTCTTTCAGAAGCATCGCAATCGTATAGGGTTCCTCCCCCGTACAGCACCCGGCACTCCAAATTTTCAGGTACTGGTCGCCACACTGTCGCTCCCTGATTAATTCTGGAATAATCGTTGTCCGGAATATTTCAAATCCTGCCGGCTCACGAAAAAAGTAAGTTTCTCCAACCGTCAGGAATGTAGCCAAAACACTAAATTCTTCCGAAGTCAAATTGGCGCCTGACAACCATTCTGTGACAGCAGGAATTGTTTCCTTAATGCCGAGCTCCCTGGCAGCTGATAAAATTCCCCGTTCAAGGTCAACCCACCTGTTTGGAGGAAAATTCAGCCCCAGTTGATCAGCTACAACGTGACTTAGTTTATTTAATGTCGACTCAGGAAGCATAAGCTACTTTTTATCCTGAACTTGTTTATCAATCGCAATCTGCACTCCGGCCTCATCCTGTTCAGATAAAAACTTCTCGATATCATAAATCAAAACAATTCCGTCATCGCGTCGGAGCATGCCTTCTGACTTAAAACCCGGATCAACATCCTCAGCGCGTACCAGATCGGTTTCGACGTGAACAATCACACCATTTGCCGAATCGGCTACCACAGCAATCTTACGTTTAGAGGTTTCCACAATAATAAAAATGTCGTTTATTCTAATAGGGAATAAGGGTAATTTCAATCTGTACCGAAGGTTTATTACAGGTATTATCAGGCCATGAAAATCAATAATTCCATGTATTACAGGAGGCGCTTCAGGAACTTCCAACACCTCCGTTGCCATTAGAACCCTTTCAACAGTCAATAGTGGAATGGCAAGTGACTGGTTATCAATTTTAAAACAAAAAAACGCTGTAGGTTGATTTTTCATGGATAAAAGGTTTACCTTGTAAAGAAATTGGGTCTTTCCTTTCTGCTATTGTTTCTTCATCACGATGTTGCTTCTCTGGTTCCAGATGCTCCCTTTTAAGCAGTTCTTCTGTATGGCATGGAAATCTGGATGAATCAGATGAAGGTGTTTTTGGGTATTCCATGTTGATCTTGTTCAAATTTCATCAAACATACATTTTTTTTGTTTAACAAACCAATTAATTTGATTACGAAAAGTAAGCTAGTAATACTTATTGGAATACACTTAGGAATCCGCTGGTTGATTTTTTAAAGACTTCTGTGATCGCGGTATTTGTAAGTCGCTACTCGTATCGGGTTGCAACCGAAACCTCTGATTGTATATAAACTACTCAGGATGGGTACTTGATCCTACCATTGACTTCAACCACATTTCATAAAAAAGGCTGCTGCCGGAACAATCGAAATTACGGCAGCAGCCTTATAATGCAGGATATTTCCTGCGAAAATGAATTACTGTTTACTGATTCAGAATCAGTTTTTGGGTCGTTGATACATTATCCTGTTTAATCTTTACCAGATATGATCCTTGCGGAAAATTTGAAATATCAAACCGGAGGTCCGATTTTTCATGAATTACCCTTGTTGTTAATGTTCTTCCACTTAAATCCATGATGGCCACCTCAAGTGATTTGTATTTCAATTCTCCTGTTTCAATCCGGAAAGTACCTTTGGTTGGATTGGGAATTAATTGAATTGCACTTGCAGAAGTTTCATGAATTGAAACGGATAACGGGGCCTGGGTTACAGTAACAGTTTGTGGCGAAATTCCGGTCACAGATACCGTTACAGTTGCCAACCTGCTCCAATGATAGGGATTTGCTGCATAATTGGCATCTAGCGTACCATTCCCAACACCTGAAGAAGTAACGGTAAGCCAGGAAGAATCACTCACTGCACTCCATGGGGAATTCGAAGTAACGGTGAATGTTGTAACGCCCGAAAGATAGGTAACATCACGGTTTGGTGGACTTACCGATAAGGTTGGAATGGTTCCTGCCTGGGTCACCGTGACAACAACAGGTGGCGCGTTCAAAGCCGTTGCTGTAATATTTGCAACACGGTCGGTGGTGGCTAAATTTTGAGTATAGGTTGCCGTGATCGTTCCGTTACCTGTACCGGAAGAATTCACGGTACACCATGTTTGATCGGAAACAACGGTCCAGCTTGTATTTGAGACTACACTGAAATTGGTGTATGATGGTGGTGCTGACGGTACAGTCTGATTTGCTGGTTGAACTGAAATGCTGGGTGCTGCCGGATCCTGGATCAATGTCACTATAACCGGCGCCAGACCTGTTGCTGTAGCGGTGATGCTGGCCGTGCGTGTGATAATGTCGGGATTCACAGTATATGCAGCCGTTATGGTGCCATTCCCTGATGAAGAGGGCGGGGTCACGGTACACCAGCTT
This sequence comes from uncultured Bacteroidales bacterium, assembly GCA_903925275.1. GTDB lineage: Bacteria > Bacteroidota > Bacteroidia > Bacteroidales > FEN-979 > CAIVAT01. The sequence goes on along the minus strand of CAIYES010000278.1, from coordinate 15,422 downwards.
GCATTGCTGCTAACCACCCATGCTGTATTCGAAGTAACCGCATAAGTTACCGACCCTGCAGGTGTATAAGAAACAGCTTGCTGAGGCGGGACAACACTCAGAGAAGGAGCCGCAGCCTGGGTTACAGTAACCACGACAGGGGCCAGAGATGCTACAGTCGTGGTAATGTTTGCTGTCCTGGCGACCGTTGTAGTGTTCTCTGCATAGGATGCCGTGATGGTTCCGTTTCCTGTGCCCGAAGGAGTCACCGTGCACCAGGTCTGATCAGACACTACGGTCCAGGTAGTATTGGAAGTTACGGAAAACGCTGCTGAGCCTGAAGGAGTGTATGGTACACTCTGGTTTCCCGGAGTCACGCTGAGCGTCGGGGTTGCACCAAGTTGTGTTACAGTGACCGTAGAAGTCGGAGCTCCCGAGGCTGTGACGGTAATGGTGGCAACCCTCGGAGTGACCAGCGTATTTAGCGTATACGTTGCAGTAATGGTTCCGTTTCCGGTTCCTGAAGGGTTAACGGTACACCAGCTTTGATTGCTTGATGCATTCCAGGATGTGTTGGAAGTTACGGTAAATGCCGTCGATCCTGTTGGTGTCGCGGGTACGTTCTGATTCGCCGGTGCCACTGAAAGTGTATTTGTAGAGGTTCCGGTCACCGAAACATCATCAAATGCCCAGGAATATCCATTGGTTCCGGTATAATTCCAGCGGAACATTACCTGGGCATATCCGGCAACGCCTGGAATAACCATGCTGAAAGTAGCAGGATTGGTGGCAGATGTTGTGGTGAATGTTTGTATGGTGGTCCAGGTTGTTCCTCCATTGTTGGTGTATGAAAGCGTTCCGGATGTACCTGTATAGGCTTTAAAATAATGGTTAAACTGAAGGGTAACATTACCAAAGGTAGAACAATCAATTACCGGGCTCACCAGATCTGCATTCTGCGTAAAACCTGCCCCATAGCCGCCGCTGTTAAGAAAAGCATAATTTCCGGTCAGGTTTGGCAATGGGGTTTGACTGGAAATAACGCCAAACTGCCATGTTTGCCCGTTCCCCTGGTGGTCAACCTGGCTCCAGCAATCAGGGATGCTTGCGGCAGCAAATCCTTCACTGAAGGGCAGCGTGGAAGCTACACACTGAGTCCTGAAAGTAAGATCAATCCCGTAATATGTCCCGTTTGCATTTGTAGCATAGGCTCTGACATGGTAAAGGGTATTTGCGGTCAGGCCGGTCAGAAAGCTTGTAAAAGTTCCTAAACCCGAACCATCAGTTGTATGGCTGTTCGCAGTTGTCGGGTTGATGGATGTGCTCCAGCAAACACCGCGGGCTGTAACGGGCGATCCTCCTTCGGCAGTCACGGTCCCTCCGGAAGTGGCGGTAGTCATGGTGATTGCCGTTGGTGTGTTGGTAACCACTGCGGCAACACACGGAATAAATGTCATATCGTTGCCATTGCTGGTACCATCAGCGCTCACGGCCACAAGGCGGAAATGATAGGTGGTTCCGGCTGTAAGACTTGCAAGGGGTGCAGCGACGTTGGTGATCGCATAGCTTGAACCTGCCGCAGTTGTGGTGGTATTGAAGCCATAAGCCGTCGATGTTCCCCACTCGAAATGGTAGTTCGTCGGCGCCCCATTGGGATTAACGCTGCCATTGAGGGTAGCCCCGGTACAGGTAATTCCGGTAGCTTCCGTCGTGACAACAGTTGGCGGATTGTTCCATTTAAAAGAGGCAATCCTGGTTTTCCACGCACTTGAGGCGGTCGATGTATAATATTGATTTGTATACCAATAAGTACCTCTTTCAATCGGATCACAGCTCAGGGCGCTGTAATCGCCCCAACGATGGTACGTAGCCTCGGTTTGTGATCCGCCGCCATTGATAATCCCTCTTTCGGCGATGGTCATCTGGTTCAGCGCGTCATTCTTTTTCCGACCGGTATACCTTATGGATGGGTACGTAGCAGTACCGGAGACAGAATAACCCAAGGCTATATTTCCACTCGAATCCATGGCGATACTTCCCATCCAGCGGCTGTTATTGTCGGACGGGGCATAGGTTGCCTGTTGATAGAGCGACCAGGCACCTGTTGTTTTTCTTAACTCATACCATCGGATCCCTGCAATGGTAGTTGAAATATCTATCGTTTGGTTGCAAACCATTACAGCATATCCTGCAAATGAACGATACTGAAGCCGGTACATCATGCGATCATTGAGCGGATCGACTTTTACACTTGTATTTGGTTGTCTGATACCGGTGATATTCGCTGTATACGTATTAATCGTAAGAGCGAGATAATTGGCATAAGATGAATTGGCCGGTGTAGCCCAGTCAACATGAAATTCATAAATCCCAAGATGGGGAGTACCACCACCAATAGAATAAAGATAATAGTTGGGCGGATTACCTGTCGGGAACGGTCCGTCACAATCGGACGGAAGCCATCCGTAAGCTTCGTTTGATGCCGGTTTCGTAAACATGATCATAGTGGCCGAAGGGGTTCCAGCCAGCATGAGTGTCCGGTTATAGGCTACAGCACCGATGCCTGCATAAGCGCCTGCGGTTGCCGTAAACATGTGCATCGACATATAATATGCATCAGGCCACACACCGAATTTCGGATAGTCAGGCATATTGGTAAAGGAATATTGGTACCGGTACCAACTGCCGGTCGGATCACCTGTTGCCGATATCGCAATCATCTGGAAAAAAGGTCCCGCCGGATAATTGGGCAGCGAGAATTGAGAAAAAAACCATCGGTCAGCCTGTTCATCATACAACACAACGGCATCGCCGTCATTTGAATTGTTTGGCATCCCGGCAAATACAGAGTTGTTTGGCAAAGGGCCAAGCAATAAAGTGCCTGTTTTACTGTATATGGAATAATGGCAATTTACAGTCTGAAAATAATGATTTGGACCAACATCTCCATGGGTATCAGGTGGCGAATAACCCTCTGTGTTGGAGTTTCCTTCAAAGTTCGCGATGGTGGTATCTGTCATAATCATTCCATTCGTTGTCTGAAGGGATGGATCTGTCAGTCCCCCGGGTGCCTGCCCTTGTGTCCGGGGCTTGATATTGAATCTGTTCTTGACGATCCCGTCCTTCCAGGAAGTTTCAGCTTTCTTTGGCAAACGGGCCACCATATCCCGTAAGGGTGGCGACACATCAAAGTAAACCGGAGATTGAACGATAGGCTTGGAAACATCGTCCTGCCCGAAAACGGTATTAATGCTAAATAGAAGCACTAATAAAAATAATGGAATCTTTCTCATGGTTTGAGTTCTGTTTATTGTTTGTTTTTTTGCCTGAATGGTTAAAATAATGGCTCTGTTTATAATTATGTTGTTACTGTATTTATTGAAACGGCAAAGCCTACCGGTTGACAACTATTTTCCTGACGACCCTGTAGTTGGAGTTGTTGATAACCATTGTATATACCCCTGAAGAAACCCGGCCAAGGTCTATTAAATAGTCAGCAGATCTCTGTACCCGGATGTTCTGCCTGGTGAATACAACGACACCCAGATTATTGCTGATGCTGATGTCGAAGGATTCCGTCTCAGGAGTATTCATTTTCAAGGTGAAGGCCCCGACGTTTGGTACCGGATAGACAACAAAGCTGGCAGAATTCGGTTCACTGATTCCGGTTATTACAAAATGGATATGATTTGAAGTATCCGATCCGCAACCGTTTATAAAAACCCTGTCCCAATACCAGCCGGTGTAGTGAGCCACCAGCGTTTGGCCTGTGCCATGAAATATCGGACTGCCTTCATAATACCATTGGTTACCGTCAGGTACATCGCTGAAAAGGGTGTCGCCAATAGCATAGATAACCGGCGTATGAGGCAAGAGTTTAATTGCCACCGGGAAACCGGGAGATACAATCCCAATGCCGCATTGGTTGGTTCCATTTACTGAAATTGTACCTGAAACTGCAAACAAGTCAAAATCGACGGTAATTTCGTTTGTATTGTTCCCGGAAGCTATGGTCGCCCCTGAAGGTAAACTCCAGGTATAGCCGGTCGCATTGGTAACAGGGCTGACAGAAAAAGGAACGCCCGTTTCGCCGGGACAAACTGAATCCACGCCTGAAATTGCTCCTGCTGCAAGGGGCAACTGGGTTACGGTTACAGCGTAAGGAGGCGACTCAGGTCCGTTCCCGCATAAGCTGTTGCCGTAAACTGTAATATTTCCTGACTGAGCTGTTTGATTAAAGTCAACAACAATGGAATTGGTTCCAGCCCCAGAGGAAATGCTTGCTCCGGCTGGCAGCGACCATATGTAAGTGACGACGTTTGTGACAGGCGACACCGAGTATGCAATACCGCTGCTGCCAAAGCATACCGTATTTGATCCTGAAATCCATCCGGCCTGACCCGGCATAGCATTTACATTGACATTGAACACTGTCGGGATCAGTGCTGCACAACCGGAAGCGTTATTATAATTCACTGCTACCCATTGGGGGCCAGGTGCATTCCAGACTATCTGCGCCACAGCCGTACCCTGCCCTGCCGTAATGATACCACCTGAAGAAACAGTCCAGTTATAGGCTGTATTCCCTGTTTCTGTTGTGTAATCATAATATCCGGAATTCATGCACATGCTGGTGATGCCTGTGATAGTGGGAATCGGGGCGGCAGCCACCGCAACCGCCTTGGTGCCGGGAGCTGCAGCAGGACAACCGGTAACAGGATCGGTATACACAACGCCCACGATTTTCGCACCGGCAGATGTCCAGTTAAGCGTGACAACCTCAGGATTTCCGGTTGGCGTGATGGTACCATTGGGTGAAACGCTCCAAACATAGGATGATTTACCGGACTGGGTTGCGTAAGTATTATTGGTATATTGACAAGCTGTTGAGGATCCTGAATAGATAGTCGGGACGGGCTGATTGTTTACCGTGATCGCCTTTGTTACAGGTGTGCTCGGAGCACCGCAATCGCTTACAGCCTGAACTGAAACATTGCCGGAAACCGCAGCATTCGAAACATCTACCGTGATCACATTTGAATGAGGGTAGGATGTGATGGTAAATCCTGCCGGGAAGGTCCAGTTATATAAAAAGCCATTCGGAACAATCGCTACGGAAAAAACATATCCGGAACCGTTTTTGCACACGGCGGGAGGACCCGTAATTGCTCCCGTAACAGGCGGGATAATACAGAATGTATATAAGCTCATATCACCGCCATATACGGTTCCTGCCGGGCTGACAGCTTTCGCCCGGAAATAATAGGTAGTATTGATAGTAAGCCCCGTAATGGTAGCGTTGAAATTTTGTACTGTATTTCCTGTCAGAATTCCGGGAACAGTCGCTACTGAACCATACGCTAAGGTGGTCCCGTATTCAAACGATACCGTTGTGTTCCCATTCTTGGGATTGACCGTTCCGTTCAACGTGGCTGATGTAGGGAGAACAGGGAGTGCTGCGACCGTAGCAACAACCGGCGGGACTGCTGTACTGAAAGTCATATCTGCGCCATAGATTACCGTACTTCCGCTGTTTCCTTTTGCCCGGTAATGATATGTATTGTTAATTATCAGCCCGGTAACGTCGGCAGAGATGGCCGTCGGGGTATTCCCTGTGATGGTGCCTGCAGAAACCGAATTACCGTAAGAAGTGTTAAGGCCATATTCAAACCCTGATACGATCGACAGGTTATAGGCATTCACTGATCCGTTAAGCGTTACAGAAGTACATGTGCTATTGGTTGCAGCTACCGTGATTATTGACTGGATGGGTGAAAACTGGTAACCGCCCATATCAGGGGGATCGGGCCGGAAGGCGCCTGAGAAATCTGTCGGAACTGAAGACAGGTAGAAACCTTTATCAGCAAGCGCTGTATTGGTTGGGTGAAGGTCAGTGCCAACAAACGTCGGGTTAATATTCTGTGAATTATTATTACCGCCGAACCCGGTTTGTATGTCGGCAAGGGTTGCCCGGTTGCTGCCAATATAGCCCAAATTTGGACCCGACGAAAAATAATCGTTGTAATCAATCTTGTCAAATGCCGTGATGCTTCCATTGGAAATAATGGCATAACGGTTAGTTCCCACTGTTGCATCAATGAAGAAAATATTATTTCTGATATCCAGAGAAACAACTCCTGAGGCTATCATCAAACAAGCCGGTAATCCGGTGGCCAGCGTTTGATTTGTGGATAAACGGACGGTATTGTGAAACAGGGTGTATCCGCCGCCTGTCCCGAGTAAAATTCCATATCCGTTACGTTGCGATGTGGAATTAAATCCGGCGCAGGCCACATCATAAATCAAATTGTTATAAAGATCGATATTTGATGCGGCCAGGGAGGAATTCAATGCCAGCCCGACGGCCGTGCTGTTTGCATTCGTGCTTTTGATGTTGAAAATTAAATTCTTTTCGATGGTGATCCCGGAACTGACACTCTGAACCTCAATTCCCGTAGCAATAGAGCTGGCCCTGCTGGTGGTGAGCACGGAAACGGTATTGCCTGAAATACCAGAATTGGCTGCATTAACCTGTAAAATCCCCCAAAAAGCATTGTAAGAGGCATTTGAGGCATTTTGCGTCAAACCGGATACTGTATTATTCGTAATATTTGTATTTGGGCCGAATGTAATTATTCCCGCAAATCCTCCGGCATTACCTGTATTGGCCAGGGTTTGGATCGTGTTGCCGGAGATGTTGATACTGGTTGGCGCCGTAATGGTGTTTACATAAATCCCTGCCATGGAGACGCCGGTATTGTTGGATGTGAGCGAAATGGTGGAGAGGTTGTTTCCGGAGATTGTTGCATTATTGACCCCGTCGGCGATCCAGATCCCATTTACGTTCTCAGCGTTGGAATTGGCAATGTTCCCGATATTGTTGCCGGATATGGTTACATTATCCAATCCCTTGACATAGATTCCGGCATCCCGGATTGAATTTGCGCCTGCTGTATTCATATCGTTTCCGGTAATCAGTATGCCCGTGCCGTTCCCGGCAGCCTTCACCGAATTGCAGTATATGCCAACCAATGCTTTCTGAACACTGTTATTCTGACAAGTAATGTTGTTGAAATATCCCGGATTGCCTGTTATGGCGCCATCGCTCAGATATATAGCGGAGGAGGTATTCACGCCATTGATGACAATCGTGTTTTTCAGCGTGATGTTCGAAATAGGAGTCGTCCCAGTGGAACCAAATAAAAAAACATTGGGCGCCGTTGCTGAAGTATTGGTAAACGTAAGATCCCTGGTTGTTCCGCCGGCAGTGTTTGAACCATCAATGATGATATTGTTGTTCAATATTTTAATGAGTGCTCCATTTGACATGCTTCCTGTGATGGCTGCCGTAACACCGGTATTTGGTTTGATCGTAATGGTGTTTGTTGCACTGGATCCGGGAACAACAGGAATAACGACAGGCCAGGTCTCGCCTGCCGAACTGTAATCTGCATTCAGCAGGAAGGTGACGGGACAACTCAGAAAATGACCTTTCAAATCATTAACAGCGGTATAAAGGTTTGGAAAATCAGCACCTGCAGTTCCGATTGTTTTCACCCCACAAGCGGGAGTTGCAGTCAGGGTCGCTCTCGAACCTGCAAGAACCGTAGATTCAAGGTCGGCATAAGCAACAATTTTATAATAATAGGTAACATTCGCCCAAAGCCCGGTTTGAACCTGGGAATACAGCGTGCCGGTAGTTCCTGCCGTGGTCGTGATGATATCTGCACCGCTCTGCTGATAGGTAATTCCATCGGAAGAGCGATAAACCCTGAACCCGGCTTCATTGGTCGAATTGTCGGTCCATCCGATCGTCATCCCGCCACTTGTAACAGCTGTTGCGGTAAAAGAAATGGGAGGACCGGGAATAATCGGGTTCAGCACTCTGACTTCGTCAATGCCAATGTCGGTATATCCATAATCGGAGGTGGCTGTAAATTTCAACTTGGTCGTAGCAGAATTTCCTGGCAGGAAAATAAAGATTTCCTGCCATGTGGCCGTCGTGGTTAATGTTGCCAGGGAAGCCGACCAGGTTGTACCACCGTTGTCGGAAGAATAAACATCCAGAAAATCAGATCCGTCTAAATTGATATAATAAAATTTAACCACCACCTGTCCCGCTGTGTACGCCGAGAAATTCATGACCGGTGTAATGATGTCCCCGGTTGTTCCTGCATTAGCGTAGTACGTGTGAAACCTGGCCGAAGCGGTAGTGCCGTTGGCTCCCGTTGGAGAGTATGCAGCGGTAGTGCCGCTTGTCCATCCGGTGGTATAACTATTCTTATGCCACACATTATTGGCAGGCGTCGTGGTACCACTCCAGGCAGGGGCGAGTGTAGGAGGTAAAGTCCATGTTGCTTCGAAATTTTGGGTGAAAATGACTTGCCCAAACGTAAAAATACTTGTCAGAAGGACTAAGCATAAGAGTAAGGATCTTTTCATAAAATGGTGGTTTGAGTTTATTCTGGTTTATTTACTTGTCGGATAATCTTTTCTTTCTTTATAGCTGGCAAAAAAATTCTAAGATATGTTTATTCTTCGATTGGTTTTTGCCTTTCCTGACCGGCAAACATCCCGAAGAAACGAAAATCATTGAATGAATTGAAAAACAGTAACAAATCATCGCCTGTGCGATCGTAAAATTACATCAGTTTTCAATAAAAAACACGCTTAAACGAAAAAAAAATCCCAAATCCGCTAAGGGATTTTTCATTGATATTCAGCATGATACGTAATCTTCATGGTTGACACCTAATCTGAAAGTTTGTTTCATTTTTTTTTGAGGTATTTTTCCGGATGTTAGGTTGTGCCACAGGCACACCATAAATGGGTAGAAACCGAATGTTCCGGGAGCCATTTCTTTTCGTACAGGAGGAAATAATGAATCATTTCCTGTTTTGATACAGACAAGAATCTGCAAAGGGATTTAAAACAAGTTTAAACAGACTTTGAATATTTTAATGATCATCCACCCTTCCTTCCGATGATAAATGATTACCACCGATGGCCTATTTATCCTGAGCGGCAATACCATCTATCCAGTCCTGCCACTGTTCCATGTAAACTTTCATTTGCTCAGGTGTTGGTTGAACTTCTTTGGTTTTAATGTCCATGCGGAATAAAAGTGCGAATTCGTTCATTTTCCTTTTATTGGTAGCCATATTTCTTCTTCTGAGTTTGGGTCTTCGTTGTTGTATTTTTCTCCTAATACTTCAAAATGTGGTCTGTCATCCAATTTGTATCCAGAGTTTGGCAACCAAGTACCTAAAATATATTGGAATGTCGGCGCTGCCTCACTTGCAGCGCCATGATACAAAAAGACAGCATAAAGTCCTTTGATTAAAATGAATTTTTCCATTCCATCTGGAACAGCGTCAAAATCCGTTACCTCAACGGTTGCCCATTTTTCAAATTCTTTGTTTTGATCGAATTTTCTAAAAAAAAGCGGTTCATAAATCTGGATGGAATAGCGTTCTGTGCCAATGACGTTTTGAATTTCTTTTCGTCTTGGCATGAAGTTGCTCCACAATTCGAAGGTTCTATTGACGGAAAATGAAGTTCTGATCCGCTTTCCTACTAATTTTTTCTCAGCTATTGTTTCTAACCTTGGTTCCATATCTCATTACCTCTTCACTTTCGGTTCAGGTACCTCTTCATCTGTTATCCTGATTAAGTCGCTTATCCATTCACGATCTTCAAGCCGGACATCGATTAGAAAACTTACTTTTGCTCCTGGATACGCTGGCGCTTCAATGACTTTTCCAATTCTCATTTCAGTTTCGATTCAAATTAAGTGACATCAGAACCCTTGATCATTCCTTCAACAATCACAACTGCATCCTGAATATATTTAACGCAGGAAGATTTGAATAAGCCCAGTTCCTGAATCTTCATTAATTCTTCAGGATCGTTCAGATTCAACCCTTGTAAGAGATCTCTACAATTCAGCGAACCATTTCTACTCTGAAATTCCTTGAAAAGTTCATTGGTTTTCTCGTAAGTAATTTCTTTTTGCGATACTTCATCACACAGCCCTCTCCCATAAAGCAACCCAACGACCATCATTGCACCTGTAACCGCACCGCAGGTCAACTGTTTCCGAGCCATCCCTCCACCGAATGCACTTCCGATTTTTAGGCACTGGTCTGCGGTAAGCCCCATTTCTTTTCCAAAGGCAGCGAATACTGCCTGAGAACATGCGAATGCATCAGCGTAATAACTTGTGGCCGTTTCTTTCCGATTCATTTTTGTGAGTATTATTGCGATTGTTTCTAATTAACCGACTGAAGTTTAGATATTTGAATTGTTTCGGATAGCCTAGTAATTGCCATCCCACTCCATAAAGAACTGCTTCTGATACTGCTCCATGAACCGGTGTCGTTGTTCAGCCATTTTCCGACCAGCTTCAGTATTCATCCTGTCTTTCAACAGCAATAACTTTTCGTAGAAATGATTGATGGTTGGTGCAGTACTCTTCTTGTATTGTTCTACAGTCATCCCAATTTCAGGATGAATTGCAGGATTAAAAAGTTCCCTGCCTTTAAAACCCCCGTAATTAAATGCCCGGGCGATACCAATGGCTCCAATTGCATCTAACCTATCTGCATCCTGAACAACCGCCAACTCTAAAGAGGAAAACTTTTGTGAAAAGTTGCCCCCCTTGAAAGAGATATTCACCATGATTTTTTCAACGTGGTCAATTACATTTTCTTCAACGGAAAGACTTTCAAGAAATTTTCGGGCTTTGCTGACACCAATTGATTCATCCCCATCATTAAACTTATGGTCAGCAATATCGTGAAGCAGAGCACCCAATTCTACAACAAAAGGATTGACTGACTCTGATTGAGCAATCTTTTTGGCGTTTTTCCACACCCGATCGGTTGTCTCTATTCATAATTGCAAATTAGTTCTTCGCTATTTACTTAAGTATTGTTGCATCAATCTCCTGAGTTCTTCGATTATGACAGGTTTTGAAAGATGGTCATTGCATCCGGCTGCGATCGCCTTTTCCCTGTCACCAGTCATTGCAAACGCTGTTTGTGCAATAATGATTACATCTTTGTTAAATTGCCTTATCTGTTGGGTTGCTGAATACCCGTCCAGTTCGGGCATCCTGATATCCATCAGAATCAAATCAATGTCGGGATTGTTACGGCAGGCTTCCACGGCTTCAAACCCCGTTCCTGCTGTTAAAATTTCCCTGCTAGAATTCTGGAGTGTTGTGGACAGAAACGATGCCGAATCTTCATCGTCTTCGGCGATTAGAATTTTCAGCTTTTTAACTTGTTGGTCTGCTTCAGTTTTGGCAGCACCTTTGATGATCGAAGGTTTCGCTATCATATCAGCGTTATAAGGGATTGTGAAATAAAATGCAGACCCTTTCCCCAATTCACTTTCCAACCAAATTTCACCCCCAAGCATTTCCACGTAAGCTTTTGAAATGGATAACCCCAATCCTGCCCCTTCATATGGTTCTGTTATTAAATCATTGCTTTGCCTGAAGCGTTCAAAAATGATCTTCCTCTGATTTTCAGGCACCCCTTTGCCGGTATCTTTCACGAAAAATTCAAGGAAGTCGCCCTTTTTCTCAACACCGATTTTAATGGAGCCTGCGTGGGTATATTTAAGGGCATTGCCAACGATGTTCGTCAGGATGGCGTAAATTTTTTCACGGTCTGTTTTAATATGGCATTCGTTTGCCGGCAGAGCCTTGGTAACCAGAAGCCGTATCCCTTTTTTCTCAACCTCAGGTCGGAAGAAGGTATCGATAAATTCGATTTGTTCATTAATGTCGGTTTCATTTATCGAAACTTCCATTTGCCCCGATTCAATTTTCGAGATGCTGACAATATCGCCAATGATATTGAGCATACGCTTGCCGCTTTTCTCTATGATGCTGATATAATTTTGTTGCTCTTCCCCTGATAGATGCTGTTCTTTCAGCAATCCGGCAAACCCAAGAATTCCGTTCATCGGCGTACGGATTTCGTGGCTCATATTGGCCAGAAACGTTGATTTCAGTCGGTCGCTTTCTTCTGCTTTTTCTTTGGCTTTGACAAGCTCCATCTCCGTTTGCTTCATCTCGGTGATGTTTGCATTAAAACCATACCAGGTTATACTCCCATCCGCCAGTTTTTCAGGTGTCGATCTGGAAAAAATCCATTGGATCGGCTTGCCGGGTATTTGCACTCTGAACTCACACGTAAAGTAGGTCAAATGCTTCGCCGAGTATTCGATTTCGCTAATAACTCTTTCTGCATCTTCAGGGAAAATTACCCTACCAATAGGTGCAAAATCATCAAGTACATCTTCCGGGGAACAGCCAAATATATTTTTTATACCTTCTGATGCTATGGGGACGCAGTAGGTTCCGTCGGGTTTCCTTGAAAATTGAAAAATCAAGTCCGGCAGATTCGAAGAAAGTTTTCTAAACTGGATGTCTTTTTCGCGAATTTTGTCCTCCGCCAGTTTGCGCTCAGTGATATCCCTCAATGCCCCATCGATGTGATTTGGTTTACCGTCGACATCGGCAATTAAACTGGCGTTAATTGAAGCAAACCTTTTTTTACCACTTTTCGTCCTGATTGTCAATTCATAACCCCTGACTTCACCTTTATTCTTTATTTCATTAAGAAACAACTCCCTGTCATCCTGGTCAAAGTAAAGGTCAGACACTTTGGTACCTATGATTTCGTCCCTGCTAAATTCGGAAAAATGCTTAATTGACGGGCTTATGTCCTGAATAATCCCGGCAAGGTCGATCTGATAAAAAACATCCTGAACATTCTCGAACAGGTTGTGATAGCGCTGTTCACTAGCCTTTAAAGATTCTTGATCTTTTTTGCGCTCAGTAATATCTTGATTAACTCCATAAGTCTTGATAGTTTGACCCTGTGCATCTTTGATGATAAAGAAGTGGACGTTGATGTATCCTAATTCACCGTCAGCATAGAAAATTCGATGCTCTAAGTCACGGCTGAAGTTGGGGTCTGTTGTTTCAATTGCCTTTCGGGTTTCCATACCAACCAGAAGCATATCATCCGGATGAACGAAACGCCTGGCATATTGAGCAGAAGTCATTGTGTAGCCACCTTCCCGTTCAACTGTCGTACGAAAAACATTATAGAAATAATCGTTGAATGTAAAAGTGTCAGTTGCCACATCATATTCCCAGGGACCCAACAGCGCAATATCAAGTGCATTTGCAAGTTGAGCTTCGCTCTTCATAATTTTCTCTTCCGCCTGCTTACGTTCGGTGATGTCATATAAAATTACAAGGTGCTCGTCCTCATAAGCATTGGAAATCGAACTGGCTGTTACCAAGACGATTTTATCTGTTCCGTTTTTGCATTTCACCTTCAACTCCATTGGCGTGAATGGCGCCCCGGTTTGTTTTGATTTCTGAAGTTCGGATTGCCAGTTTTCGGTGACCACCTGACGGTAATCTAAGTCGGGATAAGCCTTCGGCCACCAGTTTGCCAGCGTTGGAATTTCTTCCTGCGAATAACCAAACGTCCGGATAAAGGCAGGGTTTAGCAACGTGATGTTCTCTTGTTCATCATTCAGCGCCATCGGCACAGGTGAAATATTAATAATATTACGGTACCTTGCCTCACTCTTTAATATTTTCTCTTCAAAATGTTTTTGTTTGGTGATGTCCACATATGTTCCTAGTAAACCGGTCACTTCACCAACTGAATTTTTTAAAGGTATTTTGGTTGTAAGAATTATAACTGTTTCACCGGCGGCATTTGTCAAAAATTCTTCAATGTTTACTTTGGGAGATTCACTTTCTATAACCTGAAGGTCATCGATTCGGTATGATTCAGCTCGATCGTGCCATGCCATTTGAAAATCATTTTTCCCGATTACCTCTTTCGGATCAGAAAATCCGGCATCAATTGCGGTTACCAGGTTACATCCCAAATAATTGAGATTTTTATCCTTCCAGAATACTCCGGCAGGGATGATGTTGATGATCCCTTCGATAATATTCTTTGATTCGCGCAGTTTTTCTTCAGCCTGCTTCTGTTCAGTAATATCAACGTGTTGAATAATTGCATTGGTTACTTTCCCCTTCGAATTCAGGATAGGTGAAATATGTACCTCAAAAAAAGCTTGTGTAGTCCGTCCCAATTTAAGAATCTTAACAGCTGAAGTATCATAATGGATGGTGAAACGGGCAGTAGAACCATTTTCAAACACCTCCCTAACCTTTGGCATAAACCCCTGCTCTTCGACAATGTTATCCTTAAATATATTATAAGTGCCTATCACTTCTTCATCCTTCAATTTAAAAAGATCTCTGCAAGCCTGATTAAGTCGCACCGCATTGCCTTGTTCATCTGAAATCCACATTGAGTTCGGACTGTGTTCTATGATGTCGTAAAGAAACAATTGTGTTTGTTGCAATAGATCTTCAGCTTGCTTGCGTTCAGTAATATCAATAAATGACGCTATTATTTTTTGATTACTTAACATTGTGACGGACATCAACGAATGCCTTATTTCACCATTTTTCCGATAGAAAGTAAACTCGTATTTATCAGGGGCGTCCTTTGGGTTTATCAGCCTGCGGCGGTTATATTCTTTTAACCGTTCAAGGTCTTGAGGTGGAATTTGTTGCGTCCAGCTTTTCCCGATAACATCCTCTTTGGTGTACCCGCTTAGGTTACAATATTCCTCATTGACCATTGAAATGGTTGTATCCGGTTCAATAAGAGCCCCTGCTGCTGAATTATTTTCGAATATTGACCGAAAATTTTCCTCGCTTACCGATAAAGGTTCATCCTCAGGATTGCTCCATGTGATATTTTTTTCCCTCAAAGCTTTTATTGAATCAAGTTCCTTGCGTACTTCCTGAAGTTCCTTTACAAGCTCTTCTCTTGTCTTGAATTTATCTTTCATAATCGTTTTAATAAAACATGTAAATTTAACACATACAACTCAGGAATCCAAATTGCCCCGACAACTTGAAATGAGACCGCCTGGATAAACTGAGTTATCTTTGCTGGTCGCTCAACCGAGGTAAGAAATGAGGTAAGGTTAAATGTTGAATTTGTGGGGCCAGGTAAGGTATGATTTAAGATTGAGCTCACTTATCTAACTAATATATTGTTTATTACAGATAAATAACATACTCCGGATCGGTTTCATAATCCGCAGGTCACTGGTTATGAAAAAGCGGGTTTCCAATGGGTGAAGTGAGATCCTGAAAAGGTTGATAACTACTCCAAAAAATGAAGAAGATTCTATAATTTTCCTTATTCAATCATATTATGCATGTAAAAAATGGGAAGACCGATTAAACTATGTTTTAAAACCAGAAACCGTTAGACCATTCATGAAATACCCATAAGAATAAAGTTCATGCAAACCGTGAATGATAATTATGGGTATTCCATGTGACCCGAAAAAAATAAATATTATCATTTGAAATC
>CAIYES010000277.1 GCA_903925275.1 uncultured Bacteroidales bacterium | reverse complement strand
GGAAATAACATCAATGAACATCCATTTTATTTAACTAAAAAATTCATGGTTCATTCCACCACATAGCAATATTCCATCCATCAAATTTGTTTGATAGTAAGGGCTTCAAATCCATATGTCACTTTTTAATTGCTACTGCGGTTATGTTTCCACTGAGAGGATATGAATATCCTTGGTAATATGCGGTACCGGTTATTATCATTGTATAATTCAATACATTTCCCGTTAAATTTCCATTAACATCTGAAGTCATTGTCATTGTCATCCCATTCTGTGTTGTATTTTGATGCATGGGATCAAACTGGACATGATTCCCACTAATGGTCGCTTCATACCTACTATTATCAGAATCAACCCGAACAATCCTATTTTCTGAAGACCCTTTCTCAATTGAAAAAACACCAGTAGAATTTACAGGAGATGATTGTGATTGGCCATTAACAGTAACTGTTAATGAACCATTTACGGTTTCGTTGTAACTCCCCACATAAGCATCACGTGGATCAACCGTTGTGGTTGATTCTTTTTTACAACCCAAAAGCAGAAATGAGAACACTGCTATTGTACCCAAAATAAAAGACATTTTTTTCATGATAATTAGATGTTTAAGATGAATAAAAAGATATATCGAAACAAATATACATATATTAAGTATAACAATCGCTAACCTCGTTATGGGGTTGGGGGCTCCTATACACTATTGTCATCCTGACTTTCTTTCTTTATGCTCATATTGAGCAAGGTCCTTTTCCAATCGATCCGTATATTTCTGAAGGTAATCCCTCTCTTTTTCTAATTGCTTAATCCTTGTTTCAAACGCCGAATCTGCTGGTAGCATATTGGTATCCTCAGTAAACCAAAATGACATTGGAACACCAATATGTTTAGATACTATCTCTAAAGTTTTAATCTTCAATGTTTCATTGTCAATGGAATATTTAAATCCATTTTGAGTAAATCCTCTCTCGTCTGGATACTTATCCTGTAGTTCTGCAAGCAAATGTTTGGTTACAATATGCTTTGATTTTAGTTTTTCAATTATTATGTTGTAATTCATACAATTGTGAATAATATTATTTATAATCAATGTAAATTATGTCCAAAATCAAAAAATGTCTTGACTGTAATCACAATACGCTATATATTTGTCGCAAAATTGAAAGCAAATATAATAAACCACGGTCCAAAAGTCAAATAATAGTATGAAAATCAAGGAGGAAGTATTGAACAAGATGCGCGGCGACAATGAACTACATGCCAAGATCATGATAGTCAGTGGCGCATCGTCGGCGTCAGTGTACCGCTGGATTCAGAAAAACAACGTGATGTTGACCACAGCGGGTATTGTGCGGGTGATCAGTGATCACCTTGGATTGACCAGCGAGGAATTGTTTGAACCGGTTGCAAAGATCCAGTTATGAGCACTGACTATACACCGGAACGTCAATACATAGACTGGCTCTATTCCCGGGAGGAACAGAAGTACATTAAGGATATGAACACCAAGGTGACAGAGAGCATTGGTGCGCAAACGATCCATCTGGAAATTTTCATGGATGTATTCAGGGAATACCTCTTGGC
>CAIYES010000276.1 GCA_903925275.1 uncultured Bacteroidales bacterium | reverse complement strand
GATTATCATGGATCCGGATTCGGTGCCTGGCAAGACGCCGTACCTGCTTTCAGCGGATGCGACGGCGCTTGCGGGGCTGCTGAATGCGATCGACAAGAAAACCGAGATGATTAACCGGATGGCGCATCTGACGCCGGTGCGGACGTATCGCAGGCAGATTATTTCGGCTGTTGCGATGGAGACGGAGTTTCAGATTTTGAATACGCTGCTTTCGGACAAGGCGGCGCAATTGCAGCTTACGGAGTATCGGATCTTTGCTCTTTTCTGTGACTGGGAGGGGATTGATGCATCAACAACTGATTATGAGGTTATCTATCCCAGCCGTTTTGAGTTGCGTGATAAAAAGGCTGATCTGGAGTTTATCAAGGAGGCGCGCGATGTTGCCGCTCTCATCAACTCGGTCACCCTGCAAAGAGAGCTGAACAAGCAGTTCGCGCGCGTTGCGTTGAGTGATGATGATTTGATTGAGAGGGTTGACAAGGAGCTGGATGGGATTAAAGCAACAATGCCCTCACCCGCGACTGCCAAGTAATGCGGCTGATGGAATTTTGGCGGCAAAGCCGGAATGAGCTGCCAACTGACTACTGGACGAAAACCAGAGGGAAGCCAACGAAAAGCTGTTTGCAGGGTTGCTTTTTTTTGTGTGATTTAAAAGTTGAATGTTCGTGTTACCGAAAAACTTTCTTTCTTGCACAAATGTTCGATTACAGAAATCAGCCCACAAAAAAAGCAATGAACGCTAAACAGCATGTTACCAGCATTTTATCTCTCGTTATTTAGTCAGTATTCCTTCTTTAATCCCAAACAGCATTAGTTTATTCATATTTTCTATGCTAATTGGTTCGTTTACATGCAAGAACAAATTATCTCGTGCTCGACTAAAAGCAACATAATATATTCTACTATCATCATCAATTTGGTGCTTTTGCGATTCAAGGATATATTTTAATTCGTCAGAACTATCAAAAACAACTAATACATTATTAAATTCTGCACCTTTTGCTTTATGAATGGTTTTTATATTACTTGTATCGTCTTTTATCCTTAAACTTTGCACTAAGTTCGCATAAGTTTTTTCTTGGGCAAAATCTTTAAATGCTCCTTTTGATATTTTTGCACCAACTGTAACTTGATAGTTTCGTGATAAATTTTCAAACAATGTGTTATGAAATTCTAAAATTGTTTTGCTTAGATTGTTATTTTTGTGCGATATAAGATAGTCAATTATTGAAATTGCAAGTTCTTTCTTTTTAGTATCGTTTATTTTGTTACCATTAGAAAACTTGTAAAATATTTTTGATGCTATTCTTGCTGCGTCTTTATAATTACCCAAAAGGCACAGTTCTGCCGCATAAATTGCATTATATAATAATCGTTGTCGGTCAAAATTACTATCTAAGTTTCTGGAAATAGTCCATAAATCGCCAAGTACTCTATTGTTAGAATTTTTAATTTGTCCGACTGTTTCATTCTTGCGGCTTAAAATTACCAAATCAGGATGCGAAATTTGTAGTTTTTGAATTACTTGCAAACGATTATCCGAATAAATTGTTGGCGAAACTCCTTCTATTTGACGAATTGAAGTTTGAGCAATTTTATCGTTACGCAAATTATCTAACAGTTTAATAATTGCTTTGGTACTTCTACGATTGCCATTGATTTGATATATTTCAAGATTTGGCAAATCGAAATCTAAAAAATCTTGTCTTTTAGCACCTTGAAATTTATAGATTGATTGTTCGCTATCACCAATTACGCCTATAATTGTACCAGAATTTGCAATTTTTTTAATAATTTGTGTTTGAAGAGGATTAGTATCTTGGAATTCGTCAATAAAAATGTACGGAAACTTTAAATGTATAAATTTAATAATTTCAGGATGCTCTGTAATTATTCGATAAGAAAAATATAAAACGTCTTCATGATGTATTTGTCCGTTGTGCCAATAAAGCTGTTTGTAACTATAAAAATAATCTGACTTAATTGAATACTTGCCAACTTTTTTTCGCCAAATATCTCTAGGATTAAGATCAAGTTCATTGGTTTCATTTAAAGACCAATCCAAATTTTGTAAACATTCATAAATTCTCTCATCTTCTTTAATATAGCCGATATTATTTAAAGATTTCCATTTAAAAATGAATTTATTATTTGGTATATGTTCATCATGTCCGTCAAGATTTTTCAGGTTTATTATGTAATTACCTTCATTGTCTTTAAGTAAAAAAGCATAAGGTTTTACGATAAATTTATAAAGAAAATTGTGTATAGTAGATACATAAACACGGTCTCCATTGTTTTCCAGTCTTTTTTGGATTTCATCAACTCCAATATTTGTATAAGTAATACAGGCAATTTTTGCTGTTGAAGATAATTTCTTTGAATTTCTTAAAACGTTTTTAGTATGGTTAATCAACCAAAATGTCTTGCCTGCACCAGGACCAGCAAATACTTTGAATGGTTTATCAATTTCAATTAAACTATTTGAGTTAATTTCAATCATTTCGCTTTAATTTATTAACAAACGTAATTTATTGTATTTATTACGTAATCAGGAACTTCAAACCCAATCGGATTTCCTTTTTGGAAATTTTCACGTAGATTAATATCCAAATTTAAGGCATGTTCGCCTTTTCCACTATCCGAAGTGTTTTCAATAGATTGTAAATATCTGGCTGCAATTATAGCCGCTTTTTTTTCCAAATCATTTGTCCATACTGAGTTAATTATAGCATTTTTTATAGTAGCACTTTTTAATAATACTAACATTTCTGATAGTGTTTTATTATCTTTGTATGCTTTTATTAAATCCTTTAATTCTGCTTTATTTGCAATATTATCTGACAATAGTATTTCAATTGTAGGATTTTTTTGAGCTAATTCATATTCAAAGGTTTTACCTTTGCCGTCTGTTCTACTTTCAATTTTTATCAATGCATGAGAGCCAAATTCAACTAAAAGAGAATTGAGAATTTCGGATAATTTTTTATATTCAAAATTTACCAAATCGGCGTCTAATTCAAAAGGATAGCATTTTTTAAATTTTGGTTCTGGTTTCGTGTTGTCTTTTTGAGTTGGGTCTGCGTCGGTTATACAAACAACTTTTCGTTTAATCGCATTTTTCTTAAAAGGGTCTGTATCCAAATAATCGAACAATTTAAGAAAATGATTAAAATAACGACCATTTACATTTATTACAGCTACGTGAAAATCTTCTAAACTCTTGCCCATATAATTTGCTAAACAATGGATTAAAAGTTGTTCTGCAATACCTTCTACAAAAATCACTTTTTGTGCAAATAGCATATCTGACTTAGTTGCGTCCAAAAATCTTTTTACATAAGCTTTGGATTTTTTATCTGTCTCGTTTGTCAAATCAAATACTTTACCTGGGTATGCAATATTGAATTCATCTGAATTAATCATGTTCAGACAAATAATTTCATCTAACTCAACTGCTGCTGTAATATGAGTTGAATGAGTTGTAATGAAAACTTGCCTTACTTCTTTTTTTGTCTTTAAATTGTCTTTCAGAAATTTCAGAAATTTATATTGCATTGAAGGATGTAAATGTGCTTCCGGCTCTTCGATAACAAGCATTGGAAATATTTTTTTCTCGTCGTCGCTTACATAATTTGACCTGCTCATTTGCATTTTTGATAAAAGAATTGAAATGTAAATGAGATTATTGTAACCTAATCCATTGTGAGTTGCGGGTAATTTTATATTAAGTTCCTTTTCGATAATGAGCCTTAAAGTTGAAAACATTTCAATTTCATCAACTTCTCCTTCAAAGTTTGGTTCTCCGCCTAATGATGCACCAACATCTTTTGAATATTTTAGAATAGGTTCTGTGTTAATCCTTTGTTTTAAATGAGCAATTAAATCCGATGATTTTTGTTCAAAAATAGAATGAACATGATTTTTTTCATCATTCTTTTGAATATCTGACAAACTTGTGTTAATGTCAATGGAATTATCAAGGAAATATCTCAAAACATCTTTTAATAAAGTATTTTTACCAGTAAAAAGCTCTTTTTCAACATCTCGAATAGCATTAAGAAATTGAAAGTCAAATCTATTTAGGTCGTCGCTGTCGGCTCGATTTTTAAGAGCCGGATTACCACAATAAATTCTTGAAATGTATTTAAAAATAAATTTGCGTTTTATTAAAGCCCAAAAATCAGTTTGTGTTGTATTACTTTCACTTATAAGTTTATTAATACATTCACTATATTCCTTTGTATCTTCACCGTCTGGCAAAAAGCACTCAAATGTCAATTGCGCAATATAGTGAGGTGTAGTTTGAATTCGCCAATCATAAACTGTATTGTTATCATCTGGAACAATTTCGTTGTCAATTTTATCACCAGTTGATTGTGTAATAAATGCAGAAATTCTAATTTTAGGAGGTGCTTGCCTTTTCAATTCACCAGTTGCTTCTTTTTCAAAATAAACTGTTGTATCAATTTTTTTATAAAAATCATCAATTGAAAGTTTTCTGTTTTCATTACAATTGAATATTAGTGATAATGCTTTTAAAAGATTTGTTTTCCCAGCATTATTATGACCAATAATACAATTAATCCCTTCGTTAAATTCAATCGTTGAATTTTTAAAGTTTCTAAAATTGTGTATCTCTATTTTTGATATGTACATTGTCGTGTTTTTTTAATTGCTGCCAACGGTTGAGGCTTGCTATTCAGCGGGGCGAATTGAAGCCGTTTCCTCTCCTAATACACCGAGGCTAGATAAAAGAACTGCACTGTCTAAAACCCAGCTGCCCCGCTGATAGTAAGCCTTTGTTACCAACAGATTTTTATTGTATTTTATCCAAACCAAAGCTCTCTGCTGTCTTATTAAATTGCTCTTTAGCCCACAAATTCTTTTGATATGCAGTACTTGTTGGTGGAAGTTTCAATCCATCAACAATAATATCTCTTAGTTTTGAATAATGCTCTGTTGCTGTCCCCGGGCCAGCACCGACTAAGTCATCATAGTCAGTGAAATAATCAATATAATATTCATTACTATTAATTTGCTTGCAATTTTTCTTGATGAAATTTATTTCCCAACCTTCAAAACCTTTATTTGCTGCTCCTGGAAAAAGCTTAACTATTTCAAACAAATCTTTGTCAAATCTTATTATTGGCAATTCCTCTCCCTCTTCAGCATTATAAGCGTCCATATATGCTTGTCCAAAAAGTGTCGTGTCTTTATGATACATGTGACCGAATTTAATTGCACCACGACACAAAAAGCCACGACTTATTAACAAATGAATAGCAAATGCACAATCCTCAAGCATATAATAAATTCCACCTTGTTCTTGAATTAATCTTGAGATTATTAAACTGTCAGAAATTTGCACTATATGAGTGTCTGCACCTAATTTTCTATCAACCTCTATTTCCAATGAGTCCTTAGGTTTAATGAAAAAACCCTTTAATGTTGTCAATGTGTCTAATATTCTGTCAAACTCTTGTTCATCATAATTACTTTTCTCAACTGAAATTTTGAATCCCAAAATGTCAATAAATGTTACAACTCTTAATTCGTATGCCATAATTTATACGTTTTGGCTTTTAAATTTGCAGCTAACGGTTGGCGCTATGAATAGTTGCCGATTGCGGAGTACTTTCCTATCAAGCCGTGATGAACCTGATGCGGGCTACAACCCTTGAAATACCTACTGAAACGGCAATTATTTATAGCGCGTGTTGTGCGTTCGTTCTTCTTTTTCATTTTGGTTTATTTGGTTCAAGTGAGCTACTAATTATTTTGCTTTTTGTATCAGCCAAATGCCTGAAAGTAAATGGCAATTTATCATTTGTTGAGTCAAATTCAGAAATTTGAAATTTGTTTTTGCTGCTATCATAAGTGTAATGTCGTCCTTGTTCAATGTCTGTAATAGTATGCAAATAGCATAATTCAATAGTCACTTTTAATTGTGAAACCGATAAAAATTGTTGTTCAAATTTTAAATACATATCACCTTCTGACATTGTCTGACTAAGAGAAATTCCGTCTTTTGAAGAACCATCTAAAGGTGGGGAGAATAAAATCTCAGGTTTGTGAACAGAGAGATAGTCCTCAACAGAACCCAAAATTAACAAAACAGGTATTGATTTTTTGTTTTTATCAAAGAAACTCGTGTCTTCCAGTTTATCAGTTGAATATACTTTTACTTGTTCGTTATCATAATATGTTGCAGTTAATGAAATAAGCTTAATCTCTCTAAAGAGGTTCACGATTGATTTTGGAATAAGCCATTCAGTAACATTTACAGGATTGAGTTCACTTAAAGTTTTTAGAATAATCTCATTCCGTATAGCAAGTATCTGTGCTGATTTAGAAAATCCCTTTGATGAAACAGCAATTGTTTTATCTGCCTTTAAGTTTTTACTTTTTGTAACAAGTTGCTCTATCCAAGTAATGTCTTGCTTCTGTCCTCGTTTCCGACATTCAATAATTATCAGTATTTCTTTGTCTTTTGTCTTGTAACGAATAGAACCATCAACTTCTCTAAGTTGTCCTGTCACCGAATCTGTTATTTTATCAGGAGATTTAATAATAGCACCAATTGGAGAAAGTGCATTTTCCAATTTAGTTACTAGTTTCTCAAATTCTCTCCATGCAATGTCCATAGTCAGTTTAATGTTAGAACGGTCTTTTTAGAATGACGCACAACGTTTTGCAGCTACAAGAAGTTGGCGATTTCGAAGACGAAATCTGTCTGCCACCACTAAACTTGACACGAAGCACAAAGCTTCATTTAACCACTGAACCGCCAATTTCTTGTAGCTGCTGTTATCGGCTAGCGTATTGTCAGACGTCTTCATTTACCAATTTCTTTAAGGATTTCAGGAATTTCTTTAAATGAGTTTATCCAAATCACATTGAATCCTAAATTATTAGCATCTTGTTCTTCGATATTTTCTATTACAGGAATCAGCTTTTGGTCTTTAATTTTTACACCTTCATTTTCGGGATATAAATCTTCAATTGAGTACCGTTTTTTGATAATATAATGGTTCTTTTCACCTTTGCCGTTCTTACGTATAGAAACATCTAATAGCCTTCGCATATTAGGGTCAGTCAAGCTAATTCCTGTGAAAAGGCAAGTACAATTGTTAAGATGATTTAGTTGTACTAAATTGCTCCAACTAAAAGGGTCTATAAACTGAGAATGGTATGCATCCTCACTAAAGACAATTTCGTTTTTTGAGGTTAAGTTCTTTTTTCTTGGCAAGCAGCCGTGGGGATGATAAATTGGTATTTGTTTATCTGTAAACCGCTCCCCTTCAGAAAAAATGCATTTAAAATCGATTTTTTCTTTCGCTAAGTTTTCTTCAATTAAGTCATCGAAATTAAACGTAATTATTGCTCTTAATGGTTTTCGTTCACGTTTGGGTCTACTCAGTTCAGAAATAGCATCAACTGTGGAACTCTTATCAGTACAATTTTTATACAGGGTATCCCTTACAGTTGTTGTAAACTTCTTTCCCAAAAGTGTCTTTAAATATTGAGCAAGTATAAGTGGTGAGACGTTTATTCTCTTTTGAAACAAATTGGCAAGTCTTGTATCTATATCTGGAACATCCGTATTATCTGAATAGACTTCCTTAAGAAGTGATTTTAACAGAGTATTCCAAGTTGGTATACCTGCGTCATAAGAAATACCCGCACCACAGAATAAAGTCAAGTTTCCTCTGTTATATTCTTCTCTAAGATTTCGGATTTGAAATTCATAGGAATCTGGTTGAAACTTATCAACCTCTCGCTTTACTCCTAGATAGCTTTTAGTTTCTTTCTGTTTGAGTGCCTTAATTAATTTTTCATACCCTTCCTCAAATGAAAATCTGAAGTCAGCAAATAATCTGTCTCTAAGTGAAAAAGGAATATCACAATCTTCAACAAGAACAGGAAGAATAATTCTCTGTTGTTTTGATACTTCTCGATTGAGTATTGCGGATAATTCGAAATTTACCCAATTTGAACTAGTACTGTGCTTTGACAGAAGTACAATAAAGTAATCCGTATTCGAAATTGCATCATTGATTTTCTCTTGAATGTTTTCTCCGGCAGATAATTCCTTGTCAGCCCTCCAAGTCTGAACACCATCATTTCTAAGTGCGGAAGTGAGTTTGTCCAGAAACTTTTTGTCTTGAGAACTATGGCTTATAAAGACTTTTATCATTTTTACATTTATTTAATGGCAGGATGCGTCTTGAACGCTTGCCGATAACTCCTTTATCTATGCACCATATCTCACCAAAAGGTGTATATAGCCAACTATTCTGGCATGCTTTATACACCTTTGAGGTGCATAATATTTTTTACAAATTATCAAAGGGGCTGGAAATTTTTAGTAAACTCTGTTCG